>NZ_JJNY01000004.1:0-73861 GCF_000690035.1 Pseudoalteromonas sp. S3431 | reverse complement strand
CTTTGTGGATTGAAATTTGTTCAATCTAGGGGCGATTTAATCGCGGCGCGAGGTTTGTAACCTAACGGGTTAAGTAAAAATCGAGTAACAAAGAGTTAATTGTCCCTAGAAAGAACCCAAAGGGCAGCGCATGTTTGGCATTTATGCTGCGTTATCGCCTATTTATGGGGAATAACCACACATCATAGGCTCTGCCTTGCTCAAATACCAAACATACTGCTGCAAATTCACTCACGAAAGGTCAACACGCCCTAGGTAACTGAATCAAATACAGAAACCAATATTGTTGCTGTCATTAAGAGGGGGATATAACTTAAATACGAAGTGGTTTTTTATATTTTTAAGGGGGCTGTACCCCCAAGTTTAGCTTAAAATTTTAATAGCGGTAATGAGCTATTTTTTTGATCTGTCCAATGTACTAACTCAGTTTTTGGATAGGATTTCAACGGCGATAAATCACTTACCTTAATAGCATCCAAAAATAGTTGATTACTTGTTAACACAACCCACTCCGAACCTAAAGCGGTGAGCTTTGTTGAATTATGTTTAAATTTTATTAATGCTTTTGCAAAGTTAGTACTATGCGCTTGGAGTACTGGTAGTAAATCTATATGGTTATTTGATATATGGATAACTAAAATACCGTTTTCACTTAATCGTTGCCAGTAAAGCTCAAGCGCTTCCTGAGTTAATAGGTGTGCGGGAATTACATCACTAGAAAATGCATCAATAACTAAGGCATTCATTAAAGGGGCATTGTTTTTAAGCTCGTTTACTAATGAGACTCTGCCATCACCAATGGTTACATTTACTTTAGCTTGGGTGTTTTTAAGATAATCAAAATATGTATTAGCCATTTTGTATACTGCGGGGTTTAGCTCATAAAAATGGACTGTATCGTGCTTGTCAGCCAGGCTAGCCAATACTCCTGCACCTAATCCTACGACGCCCATGCTGAGGTTTTCTTGGCTTTTAAGTATCGCCAGCGACTTAGCTACGCCAGTGTGCTGATGATAGTAACTGTTAGTGAGTGAATTTTGACCATGTAAAGGCTGCGAACCATGAATTGTGGTGCCATCAATTAAACGTCTTTGTGCAAGCTCTGCAGTATTGATATCTTTTACTGTGAGGTAGCCATAAAAATTTCTTTGTGATGCAACGTTATATTGATTGAAACTAAAATAAAGAACGAGATAACAGCCACACCACAGAGCTGATGCGCCGATTAGCAGCGTATTTATTTTTTTTAATTTAGTTATTTGAATGTAGCTAATGAGAGTAAGTAGTACTGCCAAGCTGACTATATATTCGGTGATTTGTTCAAATAACACCGGAGCAAGTAACGTGGTAAATAAGCTGCCAAGCGCGCCACCTAAAGCAATATACAGGTAAAAGTGTGTTAGTAATGTGCTTTGTGGTGCAAGTTCTCTAAGTTCACCGTGGCAAATCATGCAGCCAGTAAATAAAATAAAGCTATAAATTATAATTTGTGAAACAGCGTTAAATTGGCTCCCTAAAAAGTACATTATCAACCCTGCAAACGCGCTTAATATAAAAGCATATACCCAAACAGAACGATTATAGTTGCTTTTATTGGCAAACGTATAGCTAAAAGTCACTAAATAGATAGTAAGCGGCATAACCCATACAAGTGGCATTGGTGGGATATTAGTACTGATCATTTGTGTTGTCGCAATTAACATGATTGAGCTTGTCGCGGATAAAATAATCCAAAGTACATTTGGTTTTTTTGACATTTTTTGTGTAAGCGGTAACGGTGATTTATTTTTTTTGGTGCTCATGCTCAATAGCTTATAAGCTAAACTGATTAATAGCATGCAGTAGATAAGCAGCCCGATTTGCCAGTAATCTTTTTGTTGCTGTAGTGAAAAAAACACCTCAAATATAATTGGGTAGCTTATTAAAGCTAATAAAGAGCCGAGGTTAGAAACCGAATACCAATGATAAGGCACTGTATTTTCACCGCGCTCTATGTACCATCGTTGCATAAGCACACTTGTGGCACTTAGCAGCATAAATACTAAGCCAATTTGATTCAGCAAGTTTGCAATCACTGACCAGTAGGGGGTTAAAGTAAAATTAACTTGGAACTTGTTAAGGCTAATTAAGCTTGCTAAAACAACAAGCGAAATATGGATTACCATTTGTTTTTTTAGTGGATAACGAGTTAAAAAGTGTGCGTAAAAATAGCCAAGTAATAAAACAGTTTGATAAAAAAATAGACTGGCAGACCACACCGATGCGCCGCCCCCAAATTGAGGTAACAGCTCTTTAGATAACATAGGTTGAATTTGAAATAGCAAAAAAGCGCTAACAAAAATGGTTAAGATAAATAAGATACGAAGCATGGATTTTAATTGTTAATGAATAATGCGAGCAGCATTGCGGATAACAGATTAAGCAGCAATGGAATTACCCTAGAGTTTCTCTTAAGAAAACCTTAATATATGATTTATAGTAATTTATTGGAGTAGCCAGTGGGCCGTTTTGTAATAGGGGAATTTGCTATAGATGTAAGCCGCTGTAAAATATCATCAGCTGACACAGAGCAAGTCGTTGAACCCAAAGTAATGGATGTACTGCAATATATGTATTCACATCGGGGCTCTGTGGTTAGCCAAGAACAAATTTTTTCAGCCGTATGGCCAAATGCTACATTTAGCCCCAGTTATGTGCAGCGCTGTATTGCATTGCTTAGAAAAGCATTGGGTGAAGATTCAAAAAATCCACGATATATTATTACTCATCCAAAGCGAGGCTATAGCCTTGAAGTAGCTGAGCCTCAGCCTAATAAACCCAAGCGTATATACTTATCAGCGTTGGTAATTTTAATGGTTACACTGGGTGGGATCGCAAGTTGGCTTTACCCCGATACACCGCAAGTAAAGACACGTTTTACCAAATTGATGCCTATTTCTTCGAGTGAAGAAAATGAATCGAGCATTTCTTTGTCACATAATGGTGAGTATATAGCCTTTGTGCGTGGTGATAAGTCAAAGCAAGCTATCTGGTTAAAAAACTTACGCTCAGGAAAAGAAGTTAAATTAACACAAAAGCAATCAACCTATCACAGCCTAGGGTGGAGCAGTGATGACAGTGAAATCGCATTTGTGAATCAGGATGATACCCAGACATTGGGGTATTTCACTTTAGACAAGCTGACATTACAATCGGCAAACTATAGAACAATTTATACTTTTAAAGACTTTAAGATTACGAGCCAGCAGTTAGAGTGGGCGAATAACAATCATATTTATTTCATTGAAAAACGCCAAAGCGATAATCATACTCAACTAAGTACAATTGATTTAATAACCCAAGAAAAGCGTGTTATTAAGGAAGCTGCGGGGCAAGATTGGATGATGTTACATGCATTATCACCGAGCCAGAAGTCTATTGCTCTAGCTTCTGAATCTGGTCAAAACCAATACAGAATTGATTTGTTCGACATTGAAACAAGCTTGACTAAAACATTAGCAACGGTTGAAGATGGAGTGCAGGGGTTGAGCTGGCACCCCAATGCACAACAATTATTGATTAGTAATAAACATCAACTTCAGCTATTAAATTTACAGGGGCAACTGACAAAGTTGGCGTTTAATAACTACCACATTATTAGAGACGCGCATTTCTCGTTGTCAGGTAACGACATTTTAATGGAGTTAGTAAAGGTTGATGTGGATATTATTCGCTCAACTCGTCAAGAACCAACGCAATTTGAAACGCTTGTAGATACCTCATCAGTTGACTTTTTACCGGTGTACTCTCCCGATTCGTCTAAATTTGTATTTGAATCTCACCGATTTGGTACAAAGCAATTATTTTTGTATGAGAATGGGACGCAAACGCTGATTTTTTCTAACCCAAACAATGAAGAATTATTTGGTATCGTGTGGTCAAAAGACGCAGAAGAAGTGATCACTGCCAGTAAAAATACACTCTTTAGAATTAATCTAAAAGAACAAAGCTTTGATAGTATTCCTCATTCCTACCATTCATTTTATCTACGAGAAATGTATCACCACGAAGCTGCTATTTTAGTTTCTTATCGCGCTGCAGACGGAGTTACTTTCCATCCTGCTAAATTTGATTTAGAGACGCTTGAATTAACACCATATACAGGTTCAGGAAAGCGCTTGGCGTGCTATGCAATGGATATTGATGAACAGGATCTGGTTTACTTTTCTAATGAAAAACAAGTGTTTAGGATGAACGAAAAAAACGAGCTAGAAATTATTTGGAAATCACCAGCAAAAGAGATTATTGGTTTGGCCGTTCACGAAACGGTTATGACAGTAACACTTGCAGATAAAGACGGGTATGAGATGAATGAAATAGACTTCAAAACAGGAAATAGTAAGGCGATCTTTAAAGGCAAAGATGATGGAAAAATGTTAATAAACGCATCTCATGACTTTCAGCAGTTTCTTTATTTAACAGTGCCGAAAAGAATACGTACCTTAGTGCGCTTAAATTAACAGCTTTCATGAATGAGTAGCCGCTAATTTATGATTATTAAAGTGAGATTTTATGAATAATAACGCTAAACAAAAAGCAACACTCGCAAGACTAGAGCGTTTTAGTCAGATCACAGATAGTAGTATCCGAATTCCCTTTACCAATTTTAAATTTGGGGTTGAAGCAATAATTGGTATTGTGCCAGTTATTGGTGATTTTGCAGGCTTAATCTTATCAAGCTATGTATTATTTGAGGCTCAAAGATTAGGTGTAAGCTGGCATATCAAATTTCGTATTTTACTAAATATAGCAATTGATTTTATTGGCGGGTTAGTTCCTATACTTGGTGATATTTTTGATGCCTTTTTTAAAGCAAATCCGCGTAACACCTGCTTGTTAAAAAATCATATCAAAAAAATATGAAATTAACTTAATATAGTATTCAGAATATGAGCTTCGCGTTGAAGCTGTTTATATTAAAAATTTAAATAAAATTGATAACTTTTCTTACGTATTGTCCATTCACTTGCCTGTAACATATTGGCAGCAAAATGTAGCGGCTATTCCTAAGACGTAATTATAAACGATTAGTTTTTTACAAAAAAATATACACAACTTATAGAATAAATCGTCAATGTTTAGAAGTTTTTCTCATTAATGAGTTTATTTTTTCGCAATTGATTTATTAAACTCTTCAACAAGGGTTATTTTGAGGAATTATCTTCATATCAAGCAATGCTAAAGTGGTTTATATTCATCAATAGATGAATTAATAAGCAGAGAGCATTATGACAGCCAAAGCAGGCAGACCCAAACAAGATGACCCTAACCAAGAATCAGCCAGACAAAGCCTGATTGACGCCGCCAAAATTTGTTTTTCAGAAAAAGGGTTTGATAACGTTTCAACGCGAAAGATAGCTAAAGAAGCGAATGTAGACGCTGCAATGATTCGCTATTATTTTGGTTCAAAAGCAGGTTTGTTTGAAGCCGTAATGCAAGATACATTAGCGCCCGTGATAGCGCAATTTCAGCAAGATTTGACTCCAGATGCACAGCTCAACCCATTACGACTAATGCAGACCTATTACCGGATGATAGCAGCAACTCCGATGCTACCAAAACTGATTTTACATGTACTAGGGCAAAAGGATAATCCGCAAACTTTCGCTATTTTAATTAGTGTTTTTGATAACATTTTACGGTGTTCCGAAAGCTGGATAAAAGCATTTGAGCAGCAGGGTCACCTTAATCCAAATCTTAATACAGATTTTATACGTTTAAGCTTTATGAGTTTAATGGTGTTTCCGTTACTAGCTCCTGAATATGTACAAAAGCAACTAGGTGTTGAGATAAGAGAACGCTGGTTAATGGGACTGGCGGAACATAATCAGACTCTTTTAGAACAGGGGTTGTTTAACTTTCCAAATAACCAAAGTGATGACAATGAGGAGGGCGGATCATTATGAAAATGTGCTTGTTATTGTTATTTATAGGTCAACTTTTTCTATCTGGTTGCGATACGCAAGATATTGATTATGCAATGGGAACTGTAGAGCGCGACAGAATTAAGCTTTCATCCCCTGCGTCAGAGCAGATTGTTGATATAAAGGTACACGAAGGGCTTGTTGTTCATCAAGGAGATATTTTATTACAGCTTGATACAGTGCGTGCGAATGCACTGGTTTCTCAACGAAATGCCGAACTAGCACAAGTAAGTGCGGCATTGAGTTTACTAAATGCTGGTACTCGTGTTGAGCAATTAAATGCGGCAAAAGCAGCCCTAGATGCTACACGTTCAGACAGTAAAGAAGCTCTGCATCAGTATCAACGTATTATTAAACTTTATAAAAACCATGCTGTTGGTACTGCTGATATGGATGTAGCAAAAGCAAAGAGAAATAGTACCAAAGCTAAACAAAATCTTGCTCATGCGCAGTGGTTAGAGTTAAAAAATGGCGCGCGTCAGCAAGATTTGTCACAAGCTCAGGCTCGAGTGGACGCTGCAAAATCGGCTTTATTATGGCAACAAAAAACAGCAGAAGACCTAACTATTAAAGCACCTGTCGATGGCATTATTGACAGCCTACCTTGGTATAAAGGTGACCGTGTAATTACAGGGACGGAACTAATGAGTGTTTTAGCTATTGCTAAGCCTTATGCCAGAGTTTACTTACCTGCATCAGCATTGATGAAGGTTAAGGTAGGTGATCCAATTGATGTATTTGCTGATGGAATTAATACACCTATTAAAGGACGAGTACGCAATATTCGTTCACAACCTGCCTACACTCCATTTTATGCTTTAAATGAACGCGATAGAGCGCGATTAATGTACTTGACTGATATTGATCTTTTGCAAGCAGAAAGCTTACCCACAGGGCTTGCTGTTGAGGTGCATATACCATGAGTAACTATGGAAATATTGTGTCTGAAACAGTTGAGCATGCAATACAAGCTAAAGGTTTAAGTAAACGTTTTGGTGATAAACTAGCTGTGAATAAGCTCGATTTAAATATTCCAAAAGGAAGTATATATGGTTTTTTAGGACCTAATGGGTGTGGTAAGTCGACCAGTATTCGTCTATTAACCGGTTTATTAACGCCGACAGAGGGAGACGTTACTATTCTAGGAAAGCCATTATTAGGTAATGAAGAGTTGTTTAAAAAGCGTATAGGTTATATGACGCAAAAATTTTCCTTATATGACACTTTAACAGTAGAAGAAAACTTAAATTTCGTTGGTTCAATTTACAGCTTTTCAAGACAGCGTAAGAAAGTTCGGGTTCAAGAGTTACTCCACTTATATGGCTTAGAACAACAGAAAAATCAACTTGCAGGCTCTATGAGTGGCGGACAGAAGCAACGTTTAGCACTTGCTTGTGCAACTTTACATTCCCCTGAACTCTTATTTCTTGATGAACCAACTTCTGCTGTCGATCCTCAAAATCGACGTGAGTTCTGGGAGCGGTTATTTGATTTGTGTGATGTAGGAACCACTATTTTGGTATCTACGCATTACATGGATGAGGCCGAACGTTGTCATGCACTGGCTATCTTAGAACAAGGTAAAAAGCGCGCTGATGGTTCCCCTCAAACATTAATGGATGCAATGCCAGCGCATGTTGTCGAAGTAAGTGGAGACAAATTAAGAGAGTTAAAGCATACACTCATTATAAACTCTAACGTCTTGTCAGCGGCTCAAATTGGTGCACACCTTAGAGTATTAGTAAAACATTGTGTACAAGACCCATTAACGTTTATAGCAAAATTTAGCAACAATCGAAAAGCACTAATCGTTCGCCCAAGTCTTGAGGATGTTTTTGTCGCCTGTACTGGAGGTAGAAATGTGGACTAGAATTTATGCGATTTTTATTAAAGAATTAAAACAACTATCTAGAGACCGAATGACTTTTGCTATGATTTTGATGATCCCATTAGTACAACTAATGCTATTTGGTTATGCAATTAATACTGATGCAAGGCATATCCCGGTTGCGCTCGTGGATTTTAGCCAAACATCACAAAGCAGAGCCATTGAACAAGCAATTACGGCTACTCAATCGGTTAACTTTGTTGCACGATATAATTCAATCGAAGAAGCTGAGCAAGCAATTATACAAGGCAAAATTAAAGCGGTATTATATTTACCAAGTGATTTGACTCGGCGGCTATTTGAGCATTCTCTTTATAATCATCAACAAATTAATTCGTCAATGACTAGACCTATTGGGCAATGGATAGTGGATGGTTCTGATACGGTTATTTCATCTGCAATTAGAGGGCTACGTAATATGCCGTTGGATGAGATAAGTAATCGGCCTATTATTCAAAAGGCTCCCAGTTTTGCTGTGGTTCAGTATTTTAATCCAGAGCAAAGAACAGTGGTTAATATTGTTCCAGGTTTAGTGGCTGTTATTTTGACAATGACAATGATTTTGTTTACTTCATCGGCAATCGTTCGTGAACAAGAACAGGGAAATATGGAGTTTTTAATAACTACTCCGGTGCGGCCGATTGAGTTAATGGTTGGTAAAATAACTCCTTATGTGTTCGTTGGGTTGATACAAGTTGTTATTATTTTAAGCGTTGGTTTTTGGGTTTTTTCTGTCCCAATTCATGGAGGGATACTTTCTTTGCTAGTAGGATCTATTTTATTTATTGCAGCAAGTTTAACATTAGGGTTAATGATTTCAACGATAGCAAAAACGCAATTGCAAGCTATGCAAATGACTATATTTATTTTACTACCCTCTATTCTGCTATCAGGGTTTATGTTTCCTTATGAGGCGATGCCTATTGTTGCACAATGGATTGCTGAGGCGCTTCCTGCAACTCACTTCATGCGAATTATCCGTGCTATTGTATTGAGAGATGCAAGTATTTTAATATTAGAATATGATGCTATTTGGTTAGGGGTATTTGTCTTCGTTGGGTTAATTATTGCTTCGTTGCGCTTTAATAAAACATTAGAATAGGGAAGTTTCTCCAGAACTATTATATGGATTCACATAATTAATCAATTCGTTCTACACAATAGAGTTTAGATGAGCACTTATGTATAGCTCTAATTGCTTTTTATGTCGCTGGTCCAGCTGTTTTGTAGTCATAATTATTTTTTATTAGTGCGTAAGCTCTCCTGACCGTTTTGTTAGTAAACGTAGTTAGTGCTGAAAATAGCTGCTCGAGATAGATTTATTACCCAGAGTTCAGGTTAACTATTATGTTGTCAGGAAAAGGTGCTTTACATACTTGAAAAACATCTTTGCTAAATCAATAGCCAGTACATTATGATATTTTAATTTACTTTTCTCTAGCTATGCACTTTTAATAGTAACTAGTCAGATTTATGCGTAAATAGCTAGTTCATTGCAAGTAAATTCAATGCAGTTAGTCGAAAATAGTTGCTTGAGATAGATCTTTCCAGTGTTCAGGTTATTCATTTTCCCAAATATGTATTACTTAGTGAGAAATTTAAATGCATTTATTTATTGGAAACAAAAATTACTCTAGTTGGTCGCTCCGAGCTTGGTATTTGATGAGTAAATTTAATATACCGTTTGAAGAAACTCAGCTGGTACTCGACACTCCTGGTTTTTACAATGAGCTAAAAAAGACCTTTGCTGTGCAAAAAGTTCCAGCGTTAATCGATGGTGATTTACAGGTTTGGGATTCACTAGCAATTTGTGAATATATTAACGATGCTTACTTATCTGGCGCTGCATGGCCAAAATATATTACCCAAAGAGCTAAAGCGCGTGCGCTAAGCGCTGAAATGCATTCAGGCTTTATGGCGCTGCGCAGCGAAATGCCAATGAATATAAGAGCTACCCGTAAAGTAGACCTATCGAGCGAAGCATTAAAAGACATAGCCCGTATAGACGAGATATTTGCACAGCAACAAGATGTGTTTCCAAATGAGTGGTTTTTTGGTGACTTTAGTATTGCTGATGCCATGTACGTCCCTATTGTATTGCGTTTAAAAACGTATCAAATTACGTTATCGCCAGAGGCGCAACAATATTGTGACTTTGTTATGTGTTGCCCAGTATTACAAGTATGGATCACTCAGGCATTAACCGAAACCGATATTGTAGAGTGTGATGAAGCAGGAACGCCTGTATAATTATTGTTTTTCATATGGCATGTTCTATGCTTTAAAATCATAAGTTTAAACTAGGCAGCTCATGTATCTAAATCACCCAAGGTATGGCAATAAACCGATAACTACCAATACCTCAGTGACAATAGAGGCGATAGAGAATGCGCACTGGCGTTACTCGAGGCTTAAATACTTCCCTAATACGGTAATATTGGCTGATATAAAAAAGCAAAACTATGCCATTGACCCTCGGGCACTTTATGTTGATATTGAAGAGAAGTGCGAAAGTTGCTCTAAGGTATTTATTTTTTTTGATCAAGAGCAGCAATATTGGTTTGAGGTACTTGATTTTTGGGTCGATTCACACTGTACACGTTGTTTTGAATGCCGTAAGCATGCCAGATATATACTAACTCTACGTAAACGGTACGATATGTTAACTAGCTTAGCCAATAAAACCTCAAGTGAAAAAACAGAGCGTAAAGAACTTGCCAATACGCTTTACTGTTTAGGTATTATTAAAAATATCAATAAAGTGAAAGATTAATCCGCTTATATTTTACTATCACGCCTTATTTTTACTTTAGTTGTAAAAGCCCGTACAATTCGTCTCGTTTTTAGTGCGCTAATATGGCGCTGTAACCGAGACGAATTAATCAATTTTTATGCATCAAATAGCTGATCTAATTTCAATTTTTGAGCGCACTTTTTATCAAAGTCACAATACACGATTGATAAAAGGCGATTGTGAGCCTGTGTATTTACCAGCAACAGAGCAGGTGCCATATCACCAAGTTGTATTTGCGCATGGTTTTTACGCCAGTGCATTACATGAAATAGCACACTGGCTGGTGGCCGGTGATACACGTCGGTTATTAGAAGATTACGGCTATTGGTACTGCCCAGACGGGCGCGATAAACAAAAACAAGCTGAGTTTGAAAAGGTAGAAGTAAAGCCTCAAGCTATAGAGTGGTTATTAAGCACCGCAGCAGGGTTTAATTTTAATGTGTCGGTGGATAACTTAAACGGCGAGCAAACGTGTCGGTTTGATTTTCAGCAGCGAGTACATGCACAGGTATTATCGCTAATCGAAAATGACTTTAACTCCCGTACAGAGTCACTTTTAAAAGCACTGTGTGATTTTTACAATACACCGTGGCCCTTAACAGCGCAGCAATTTAATTGGCAACACCCAAAGGAGCTTTGTAATGGCGTTTAAATTAGGCTTAATTGTAAACCCTGTAGCAGGTTTAGGCGGCACAGTTGCCTTAAAAGGTAGTGATGGCGCACACACAGCCGCTAAAGCAATTGAATTAGGTGCAGAACCCAAAGCAAATAGCCGAACAAAAGCAGCGCTTGAGGTGCTATTACCCTATAAAGAACGCTTAACTATTTACACCGTTAACGGTGACATGGGTGAGCAAACAGCAAAAGCCTTGGGCTTTCATGTAGAGGTTGTATACAACTCTAAAGCAATAACAACCCCAGATGACACAGAACAAGCCGCAAAAGTACTTAAAGACTTTGGTGTTGATTTAGTTTTATTTGCTGGAGGCGATGGTACAGCGCGTAATATTTGCCATGCAATAGAGGATACCATTCCCGTACTTGGTATTCCTGCAGGTTGTAAAATTCATTCTGGTGTTTACGCTATTACGCCAAAGGCTGCAGGGCGCGTAGTCGAAATGCTGGTTAAGGGCGAGTTAGTTACCTTAGCCGATGCAGATGTAATGGATATAGATGAAGATGCCTTTAGGCAAGGCACAGTAAAAGCCAAACGCTACGGCGAAATGCAAACACCTAGCGAAGTACGCTATATGCAAGCGGTTAAAAATGGCGGTAAAGAAACCGACGAACTTGTACTTGCCGACATTGCAGCGCATGTTGTATCGCAAATGGATGAAGACACATTTTATATTATGGGTAGCGGCTCAACTGTTGAAGCCATAATGGAAGAAATGGGGCTTGAGAATACGTTACTTGGTGTTGATTTAATAAAAGATCAAACCTTAGTTGCCCAAGATTTAACGGCTAAGCAATTGCTTGAGCTTACACATGATCAAAGTACTAAGTTAGTCATTACGCTGATTGGCGGGCAAGGGCATATATTTGGCCGTGGTAACCAGCAATTGAGCCCTGCGCTTATACGTGCAATTGGCAAAGAAAACATTATTGTAGTAGCAACAAAAACAAAACTACAAGCGCTTAATAGTCGCCCCCTTATTTGTGACACCGGCGATGGCGAATTAGATGATGAATTAACCGGTTATATTAAAGTAACCACCGGATTTAACGACCATATTATGTATGCAGTAGGGCACCACAACATTGAAAATACAGGTGCTTTGCAAAACCAGGAGATTAATAAATGAGTTTAGTGAACTATATCGATGCAGCCCAGCAGTACTTCGATGATTTAGTAATAAAAGCAACTGACGATGAGTTATTTGCAGGCGGCTATTTACGAGGCCACTATGATCTTGCAGTAGGCTATGCCGAAGTAGAAAAGCTAACAATTAGTATCGATGAGCTAAACGAAACAGTAGAGCAAAGCTTAGTAAAAGCATATCGCAACGGCGAGCTTAACGAAGAAGACAAAACATTAGTTGCACGCTTGTGGGATGAAGTTAAAGCCCTCGCTTAACCCTAAGTGGCACAAAAAACACGATTTGTTTATCACTATCGTGTTTTTTTGTGCCAAAAATTTTTAAAGTAAATTTTCATGTTAATTTACTGTTTCGTTTTTGTGCGGTATTGTTACTAAAATAAACTTTAGGAGCGGTAAAAATGAATAATAATCAAGACGCTTTACCTTCAGGGGTCGTTGCGCGTTTTTTAAATTTTGTTGAGCGGGTTGGGAATAAGCTTCCAGATCCAGCCGTAATATTTCTATTTGCAATGTTATTAATTTGGTTTTTGTCGTGGTGGTTTTCAGGCGTAAGTTTTGATGCAATAGATCCACGTACCGGTGAAGCGATTATTATTAATAATATGCTGGCAAGTGATTCGCTTGCTACCTTTTTATCCTCTATGGTAAAAATTTTTACTGGCTTCGCTCCCTTAGGTGTCGTTTTAGTAGCTATGTTAGGTGTCGGTGTTGCAGAGCATTCGGGCTTTATTAATACTGGTCTTAAGTTAATGCTTAAAGTTACTCCTAAAAAGCTATTAACGCCTTCAATCATTTTAGTGGCCATTGTGAGCCATACCGCTACTGACGCAGGTTATGTATTAGTTATTCCACTTGCAGGTGTTATATTTTATGCTGCAGGACGTCATCCGCTTGCGGGTATTGCAGCTGCATTTGCAGGAGTCAGTGGTGGTTTTGGGGCTAACTTTATTCCATCGGGTATTGACCCATTACTACAAAGCTTTACCCAAAGTGCGGCGCAAATAATTAATCCTGCAATGACAATTAACCCGTTAAATAACTGGGCATTTGCTTCAGCATCTAGCTTATTTATTGTGGCATTAGGCTGGTACATTACCGATAAAATTATTGAACCACGTTTACAAAAAACAGCGGTTGATGGTGCTAAAGAGGATTTACCTGTATTTGAAGATGCACGTAGTGATGAAAAACGTGCCTTTTATATAGCCAGTACCGTGATGATTGCAGGACTTGCGTTATTAGCATTTGTCTCTGCTCCAGACGATTCTGCAATGCGCAGTAGTGACGGATCCCTTACTAATTTTAGCTCTCCTTTAATGCAATCAATTGTACCACTAATATTTTTACTTTTTTGGATTCCAGGCACTGTATATGGTTTTACGGTAGGTACCTTTAAAACTTCAAAAGATATGATTGATGCAATGAGTAAAGCGATGAGCGGCATGGCATATTATATCGTCATGGCATTTTTCTGTTCGCTATTTATTGCTGCATTTAGTAAATCAAATTTAGGTGCACTGCTCGCAATTGAAGGTGCGCAGTTATTAAAGGCGATGGAATTGCCAAGTGCAGTAACGGTTGTAGGCATTATCTTTTTAACTGGCTTTGTTAACTTGTTTGTAGGTTCAAGTTCAGCAAAATGGGCGTTACTTGGCCCCATTTTTGTACCAATGTTAATGCAACTTGGTATTTCGCCAGACTTAACTCAAGCCGCTTATCGTGTAGGTGACTCAAGCTCTAATATTATTACACCGTTAATGCCATACTTCCCATTAGTGGTGGTGTACTGTCAAAAGTATGTGAAAGGCACAGGTATAGGCACTTTAATTGCTATTATGCTACCGTACTCAATCGCCTTTATGATTGGCTGGAGTATCTTTTTATTAGGTTACTGGGCACTTGGTATTCCTTTAGGTTTAGATGCAAGCTACATTTATCCAGCATTGCCTTAACCTAAACCTTTATGAACCTCACTCACTTGAGTGAGGTTTTTAAATAAAAGTCCTGTAATGTAAAAGTAAGTTTAAGTTACCTTTCTAAATCTCTCACTATATAGCCAAATAAGCTGGTCTCACCAACAATATACACATAATCATTTTTATTGTTCATTATTGTAGACTTATCGTCATACCACCTAAAATCATGAATTTTATTCGTTTTAGGGTCTTTGAAGTATAAACGAGTACAGCTATCTTCATACTCAGTGCCACACTCTTGTACATCGGTCAGGATGTATTCTTTATACCAATAGTCGCCTTGCGTGTAGTAAGCCCATAATTTAATAGGATCAGAGATAAAAACATAGAGTATTCCAAAGATTAATAAAGGGGATAATGGGTACATGAAAATGAATGCTAATTTTATTTTAGTATCTGAGAAATTGTATTTAAGTGATTCTCTATATTTACTGCAGCGTTTATATTTATTGAATATAAGTATATTTAAATAGATAAATAGTGCACAACAGATAATAGGGAGGGTTATAAAGAAAACAACGTCGTATAGTTCATTTGAGATGAATGGTGGATCTGTAAAGTCCATTAAAATAGGTATAGTGATGCATAATAAAATGGGGAGTACTATTGCTACAAGGAGCAAGTTGTCGCAGATCTTTTTCAATTTTTAATTCGTCCGTGAACTATAGCCTTTGTCTAGTTTACAGAATTTTTGTTATTTTAAAAATCAGAGAAATGTATTTATAGGCATTAAGCAACCCGAACTCAGGCTAAAAAAACTATCTCAAGCCGCTATTGAATTGACGCGGAAGTTTACTTTTTTTCACTGTAGCAGCTTAAAAACAAAAAAACCTTGTCACTTTCGTGGCAAGGTTTTTTTATTAAAGAGTCGTTGCTTATTTAGCTGTGAAGCTTACAGGGCGACGTTCTTTACGAGGACCGCTGCGCTTATCACCGCGTGCGCCGTCATCTTTATTAAAGCTGCGTTTCTTATCACCAGCTGGACGCTCAGAGCGTTCGCCACGTGGTTCAGCAGGGCCTTGATCAGTGGTAATTGTTAAGCCCATAGGGCGTTTACAAATAAACACTTTTTGGAAATGATCAAGTACATCTTTAGGCATGTTTTGCGGTAATTGAACCGTGCTGTGATTGTCGTGTAGACGAATATCACCAATAAACTTGCTTGAAATGTCAGCTTCGTTAGCGATAGCGCCAACAATGTTTTTAACCTGAACACCATGTTCACGACCTACTTCGATACGGTAAGTATCCATAGGACCTGCATCACGGCTGTTACGTTCGCGAGGTTTACGCTCAGCGCGTTCACCACCACGTTCGCCGCCACGTTCGTTACGACGTCCACGGTCACCACGGTCGTTGCGTGAATTACGGTCGTTACGCTCGTTACGTTCACGAGGTTGAATCTTAACTTCTTCAACTTTAATTGGCGACTGTTGCTGTGCTAAACACAGTAACGCACCCGCTAAGCTTTCAAGAGGAAGGTCAAGTTTTTCAGCCATGTTAGTAGCTACTTCATTGAAGAACGTGATGTCTTTGTTTTCAAGCGCAATAGTTAATTTTGCTTGTAACGCTTCGATACGTTTTTCTTCAACAATTTTTGCTGTAGGTAATTCAACTTGAGCAATTTCAGACTTTGTATGACGAATGATATTTTTAAGTAAATAACGTTCGTTATGTTTCACGAATAAGATTGCTTTACCAGTACGACCAGCACGACCTGTACGGCCGATACGGTGAACGTAGGCTTCAGAATCTTGTGGGATATCGTAGTTGATAACCAAGCTTAAACGGTCAACATCTAGACCACGTGCCGCTACATCTGTTGCAATAACAATGTTTAGCATGCCACTTTTTAAGCGATCTACAGTGCGTTCACGTGCTTGCTGGTTCATGTCACCGTTAAGTGGAGCAGCAGAGAAACCTTCGCGCTCTAATAACTCAGCAAGTTGTACTGTATCGTTACGTGTACGAACGAAAACAATAGCACCTTCATATTGCTCAGCTTCTAAGAAGCGAACAATTGCTTTATTTTTATGTACGCTTGCATTCCAAAACACTTGCTCAACAGATGATACTGTAGAGTTACGCGCAGAAATATGAACCTGTTCAGGATTGTTCATATATTTGCTGCTGATGTTTTGAATTTGCTTAGGCATAGTCGCAGAGAAAAGACATGTTTGCTTTTCGCGCGGTGTTTTTTCCATGATGTTTTCTACATCATCGATAAAGCCCATACGTAACATTTCATCGGCTTCATCAAGTACAAGTGCTTGTAGAGCATCAAACTTGATAGTGCCACGGTTAATGTGATCGATTAAACGACCTGGAGTTGCAACAATAACCTGAGCGCCACGACGAAGTGCGCTTAATTGGATACTGTAGCTTTGGCCACCATAGAGTGCCAATACTTCAATACCACGAACATGTTTAGCATATTGTTCGAATGCCTCAGCAACTTGGATCGCAAGCTCACGTGTTGGTGTGAGTACAAGGATCTGTGGCTGTTTCACAGACGGGTCAATATTATTTAGTAATGGCAGTGCAAATGCTGCGGTTTTACCTGTACCCGTTTGAGCTAGTCCCAGTACGTCCTTTCTTTCTAGCAATAACGGTATACATTGAGCTTGGATTTCAGATGGTGTCTTGTAACCCAACTCTTCAACTGCCTTCAAAATTGCAGGAGAAAGATTTAGAGATTCAAACGTGACTGGTTCTGACATTAATACGCCTCAACGAATTTAAAGAGGCGCGCATTATATAGGATTCGCGAGGCAAATGCTTGTATAAATTGAAACTAATTTCTATGTGTTTGATGTTGGTCGAAATTTAACCAGATCAATATTGGGTTTATTGATCTGGTTAACATATTTAATACAAAGCTTATTTATACAAGCCTAGGTTTTCTTTTGCGTAAGCTTCAAATTCTGTAAATCCACCAATGTGATTTTGATCCACAAAAATTTGCGGCACTGTTGGGCAAGGTTTGCCTGCTGACTTTTCAAGATCGGCCTTACTAATGCCTTCTTTAATTATATCGATGTAACGAAATTTAAAGTCATCACGTTCATTTGATAGTTGCTCCGCAACATCTTTTGCACGTACACAAAATGGGCAGCCTTCACGGCCAAAAATTACTGTTAGCATAATGCTCTCCTTTATTTGATTGATATCAGTTTAAATGATTAAAAAATATTTTAAAGCGCAAAAAATCGATTGGACTGTTCGAATAAAGCATAAATACAGGAAGTCACCCCAATATGCTTCGCATTATGATTTTTAAAATGCGAATACGGCTAAAGTGTTTTTAATATTAATTTTTAAGTTATTGAATATAGTCAATAAAGAATGTTTATAAATGTGGCATGTAACTTGATTTAAGCTAAGTATACAAAGTTACATAAGATATATATGAATACTCAAAGCCATATTTTAAAGATTATCCAAGGGGTAATAGGTAAATACTGCGAAACACAAGAGCGGTATATGTCAATTACTTTAATCAATGAGCTGCAATGCAGTTACGTATGTTTACATGCGCCTTATGAACACGTTTTAGCGCAATGCGAAAAATTTATTATTCCTGCTTTGAAGTCAGTAAATGATAATTTTGTGCTAAAAGTTAGAGCAAATACCTTAGGAGTTAATGTTTGCTATTGGATAGATGATGCTAACCAAGAAAATACATTTGATGTGCATGGTCTGTTAGTTACCAAACAACCTATTGATTTAGCACTTAAGCTTAATCAAAATGTTGGTGTTTTAACTGATTGCGAAACGTTATTTAAAAGCTGTTCAATAATGTCAGCGCACACTCATGAGCTGTATGCTTTTAATTTTAGATTATACGAAAATACTTGTAATGAATTTCTACAACTCGAGGACTTACGACACTTAAATAGTCATTCTTTAATGCGAAAGCTGGATACTAACTTTTTAAAAAACAGTATAAAACTTTATGCTATTGGTAAAGTTGATGAACTAAATAAAGACATAGAATTATCAGGCAATGTGCTTGGATGGCCCTTTTTTGATACAGACTTGGTCGCTATTCGAACTTCATTGTATGCCCAGAAACGCTTGTCTGTATTAGTTGCTGACGATAGCTTACCAAGTCAAGTAGCGACTAAAGTGATGCTTGAAATGCTCGGTTGTTCGGTAACATGTGCAGATAATGGTGCTAGTGCATTAACGCTAGCTTTAAATAATCAATTTGATTTACTGCTTTTAGATGAATGTATGCCAGAAATATTTGGCAGTGATGTAGCGCAGCAGTTAGTAAGCAAAAGTACTTTAAATACTGATACACCAAAAGCTATCTTGTCGGGTCTCACAGATGATGTTCAAATAGCAAAATTATTTAAAAAAGGCATTACGCATTATTTACAAAAACCAGTCACAAAAGCGGATCTGGAAAAATTTATTAAGCCTTGGCAGCTTAATTAAATTAGCTAGCTAATAAGTGAGTTTTTACAAATGAGTGCAATAAAACTACATAACCTGAACTCTGGTTAAAAGATTTACTAACATATTGAAAACATACTAGCTTAGCTTAGTTAACCATGGCTGCCAAAGCGGGAGTGAGAGCTGAGTTAGTGTGTTTTCAATATGTGTTAATTTTTCAGATGCCTTGTGCATCTCACCTTGCTCTATATTTATTAAATAAAGTTGATATATAGCAAAGGTGTTAGGGACTGTAGCGGTGTTACAAATTTTGTTTAGTGCGTTTAAAGAAACCGCGAATTTTGAACTGTTCCCAGTTTTTCGGTAAATAAATAATGAGATACACAACAAGCTCGGTAGTGCAATATCTTCGTCACTTACTAAGGCAATACTCTGGGCTATAAGTTGCTCTGCAAGTACATAGTTTGCGTTTGTGCAATGAATAGCGGCTAAGTATCCTTTTGATACCGCAACACAGCGATTATACCCAGATAGATTGGCTACGTTTAGTGATTCAGCGCAAAGTGTATACGCTAATTCAATATCGCCTTGTAACAAGTAACACGCGCCGAGCAGCTGTAAAGCGGTACTCTTAAATAGATTCTTTTCTATTGAATCGGTTGTTATATCACATTCGTTTAAGCATAAATTAGCTGATTGGATTGCAGCGTTTATATCACCAGAATATAAATAGAAAAGTGCATTTGTGCTGTAATAGTGAGCCTTTTCTTGGTTCGCGTGTTGTAATGTGGCATTACATATTACTAAATAATGGTGTGATCTTTTAAACTCACAAGAGAATAGTAAAGTAATTGCAGTGCCTAAATTAGCAGAAAACACTAACGGAAGATCATTCACTTTAATTGCTTTATTAAGGCCTTTATCAAAATATTGTAGTGCTTTTTCATATTGACGATGAATAAGCGCGGCATAACCAAGTTTAATATAGAAGTTGGCCACAATAGCGCTTGGTAATGCGGAGTGAAATGTTGATTTAATTAAAGAAATAGCGAGCTTAATTTTACTGCTCATCATTAGTTCATACAAAAGCCCATCGTTATGCAATTCATTTACTAAAATATCTCGGTTCTCTTCACTCGGGTAAATATCCACTTCTGAACGGGCGATCAAGCTTCCTTTTTCACAATTTAAAGCACTTGCAAGCTTATTTAAATTACTCAGACGTATTCTTGTAACTGAGCCATTAAGCCATCGAGTAAGGGTTTTTTCGCTTACACCTATTTGATTGGCAAGCCATAAATGTTTTATCGATTGCTCTATTATATATTGCTGTAATTGCCCTCGATTTAGAAAGGCAGTTTTTGAATTGTTCAATTTTCACTCTTGTAAGTCGGTATTAAATATTTTACGGCTTAGGAGGGATTTCAATTTTGACAAAAGGTTTCCTAACGCAATACTTAAAATGTCCGGTTATGTCCGTGGATTAATTAGGGTACGCTTAATATCATATATTGAACACACCCTTGGAGCAACAAAGTGTCGTTTTAAGGTCAACTCAATATTGGATAATAAAATGAAAAAAATAATCACACTTAGTGCATTCACATTGTTAATGAGTAGTTTTACTACACATGCCAATGAGGCTCAAATAAGAATGGGCGTTGAGCTTGGTACAGGAAAAATAAAAGTAGATAAAGATTTTGCAATTTTAAAAGAAGATTTTGACACCGACGGGTTTTCGCTTGGTTATATACTCGGTTATAAGTTTGAAAACAATGTAGTCACAGAGGCTAATTTAGCCTATACATCAAGTGATGTATTATTTGGTACTTTTGATAGTTACGAAACGTATGAATTTAAGGCAATGATAGGGTATTCATTTGATTTAGTAACACACTTTAGGGTTGTGCCAATGGTTGGGTTATCGCGCTGGGAATTAGACACTAAACAAGGGTTTTTTTTAAACCCAGGCCCTGAGGCAAAAGAGGAATTTTCAGGAACTGATTTTACTTATAAAGTAAGACTTGAAGTACCGCTGGGTGATCTGGTTTTACTTTCACTTTCGTATGCGAGTACTGAAGTTGAGTTCGGCCGCAATGAAACAACTCAATTGGGTGTATTATTTGAGTTTTAAAGCTCGTAGCTAAATGGCGAGTAGCCTCGCCATTACTGACTATGTAGATTGATATTACATAGATTCGAGCGTTTTACCGCGTGTTTCTTTTATGTATTTAACAACAAAAAATATACTTATAAATGCCGATAACGCATAAAAGCCATAAGCGCCAGCAAGGCCAATATTGGCCAGCATAATAGGGAATGTCATGGTAATTGCAAAGTTAGCAATCCACTGCGCACTAGCCGCAACAGCAAGCGCTGCCCCACGAATACGGTTATTAAACATTTCGCCTAATAATACCCACACAATTGGGCCCCAACTTAAGCCAAAAAATACCACAAATAAGTTAGCCATAATAAGCGCAAACGTACCCATGTTATCGCTAAGTGCAAGTTTGCCTGCTTCATCAAGGCCTGCACTGCCAAATATATAAGTAAGCGCGCTTAAGCTGATAAACATACCAATACTGCCTACTAATAGCAGTGGTTTACGGCCAATCTTGTCAACTAGGGCAATGGCAATAAAGGTTGATACAATATTAGTAGTGCCTGCGAGTATATTTATAAATAACGATTGCGACTCGTCAAACCCAGCGGCTTGCCAAAGCTCAGAGCCGTAATAAAATACCACGTTAATACCCACAAATTGCTGAAATACACTCAGCGCAACACCCACCCAAACAATTGGGTGTACTTTTTTACTGTTATCAATAAATAAATCACGAATACTTGGCTTTTTATCGCTATGCAAAGAGCCTTTAACATCGCTTATTTGCGCATCAAGGTTGTCGTTCGAAATTTTACTAAATACCGCTTTTGCATCATCCACTTTACCTTGCGCCACTAAATAACGAGGCGACTCCGGAATAAACAAAACACCCACTAAAAATAACACAGCAGGCACAAGCTCAGCCCAAAACATCCAGCGCCAAGCGGCTATATCAAGCATTAAAATATTTTGCGCACTACCTGCTGCATCAGCAATTAAGTAGTTACTTAAAAAAGCAGCAAATAAACCCAGTACAATAGCGAGTTGTTGTAGTGTAGCTAAACGACCACGAAGTGCTGGTGGCGCAACTTCTGCAATATAAGCTGGCGCTAATACTGATGCAGCCCCAATACCTAAACCACCAAATAAACGGTAAAAAATAAACTCCGCAGAGCTTTCGCTAATGCCCGAACCAAAAGCACTAATGGCAAAAATAATCGCAGTGATGATCATAATTGCACGGCGACCAAACTTATCAGCCAGCGGCCCCGCAGCAAGTGCACCTAGGGCGCACCCTAATAACACAGACGCTACATTAAAGCCCGTAGCCACACTGCTAGAATTAAATGCATTACCTAGCGCCGACACCGTGCCGTTAATAACGCCCGAGTCAAAACCAAACAAAAAGCCACCAATAGCAGCCACAGCCGATATAAATATTACGTAAAAAAGAGAGGTGTGTTCAGCTGTGTTGGAAGGCGGTGTGTGCGTTGTCATTATATGCCCTGAAAGTTAAATTAAATATAAAAGAGCATAATATCGTAAAGCGTTATGGTTGAATATGCTTGTGCGAGTATAAAGGGGTTGGTGAGTATAAATTGAGCCATTTTTAAAGGCTTTAATTTAAAGGTATTAGCTTAAAGGCGTTAGATTCAATACTTTGAAATTAAGTAGCGCCTTTTAAATAACACATGCTGAATTTTAATAAACAATGTGCTTTGTATGGGAAGTAGCTGTTTTGTCCAATATTACTGTTCTCACCCATTTGGGTGTGTTTTTGCAATTGCATAAACTGATATGAGGTTTAGTATTTGTTTACAGGTGGTTATTTGGTGGTTAAGGTAAATGCATTGAATATAGGAACATTGTCGGTCTATAAAACGACAAATATCGTCGATTAAGTTGTTATGTTTACTTCAAGCTCAGAGTGTTAATGGAATATTTATGCCAATAAAAAAATGGATTGTTCAATACGCTATAGCTCTACCAATTATTTTTTCTCTGTTGACAGGCGTTCAATACTTAAAAGGCAGAAGTCTAGAATACTCTATTGAATTCGGTATTTTGTGGGCCTTAGTATCGGTAACCATTTTTGCTATTAGGCGTTTCTACAATTATCGCAAAAATATTAATTGTGCTGTATGTAATGATATACCTAATAACAATCAAGATTCTGGTGGTAGGTAAACATAATAAGTAACAGTTGGCTACGTTTCGCTTCGCTACACAGTTTAGCCAACCATTACTTAGCCTGTTATCTAAGCGTTAGTTTTCAAATAAACTTATGGAGTCAATTTTGAGGTTATTTTGTCTTATTTTAATCATGTTCGTATCTGGATGTGCAAGTATTTATGGGATTACTGGTGCTGATGAAGGAAAAAGAGTCGGCAACTCCTTTAAGTACAATATTATCCATCCGGGCTTGGGTGTAACAATCATTGAACCATATAGTGAAAAATTAATTCCTATAGAAACTATTGGTAAAAGTTCTCCCTCTCCCTTAAACCATACGATAAAATTTGGGACTTCCGAAAATATGCATACGCTAAAGATCGTTGGGAAGTATGAGAAGGACTTGTATCTTGATGATGCATACTATGGTTCTATCTGGAATGGAGATGTACTTGTAAAAAATGGAGTACTATTTATTAATGGTAAAATTGCCGAAAAAATTGAAAACTAACAAGGCAAGTCATCGGAAAAACACTTGCTGGCTGCGCCAGAGCGCTCGCGTTTCCAGCTGCGTGGGACGTTATAAGCACGGATGGATATGAGAGCACTTTATCTACTTTTAATTTTAGTTTCTATAAATATAAGTGCTGATGCTTACTTTCCCAGCTGCTTTGAGTCCTCTACTTTTGAGAGATATGGGAAAAAGCTATTTATTACACCAGATGATTTGTTAAACCGTCCTAATTGGGACTTAGGTGATGGCGAACCACCAATATCAATTGGTAATGCAACAGAAAAAGTTATGTCATTTCTTCGTGATAAATACAGTGTTGAAGACGTGATATTTGCATTTGTTCACCTAAAGAGCCAAGTTTGTTTAATAGACCAGCAAATGCAAATAGTTTGGTTTTACGTTTTCGCTGCTGACACACCAATTAGTCTTGTTGGTATCTCAATGACTGGACGATTGATTGAGGCCGTAGAATGACATTTAAAAGAATATTTTTAGCACTATTTATAGTGCTAAACCCTCCCCAATTCCTTACTTACACCTCAAAGCTCTCAAAGTACTCTTTTTGCAATTCTATAGTAAGCGCTTTAGGGCGAATGCCTTGTACTAAGTTGTATACCTCTTCTTTTGTGTAACCTGCCGAATTTAAAATAAGCGCAGCGACCAAACCTGTACGTCCTGTACCGCCTTTGCAATGTATGGCAATGGTTTGTTTGTGTTGTATGGCCTGTAATATGTCGGTTTTGTGGGTGTTCCAGCTTGATGTAAAAGGCTGCTTGGGTGCTTCGTCGTCATTTATAGGTAAATGAAACCAGGTTATATCATGTTTTTTGCACTCGCTATTAATTGTTTCTACGTTGTTTTTTTCAAGTTCCTGTTGCGGCATAAATGAAAGCAGCATGTGAGTGCCAGCGGCTTTTAATGTATTGATTGAATCCGCTAGGTTTTGTGTTTTTGTGCCAGGGCAGGGCGTAAAAATAATATTTGCGCCGTTATTAAGTGATAAAACATCGTATGGGTGCGCGCTCATGGTAAGTCCTTTATTTTTAATGAATTTGCTTTAATAAGCTCACTATAGCGTGTTTTAGTTACAAGTTTAAGATTGAATAATAAGCATAAATGCTAGATACTGTTTTTATATACAGTTGTGGCGATATTATGAAAAAAGAATTACCAGCAAAATACTATTTAGCGCATTTTAGAGAGCTTATTGAGTTTGTAACTAGTAAATGTATGCATTTACTTGAGCCCAAACACAGCGAATTTATTAGTAAAATTAACCAGCTAGATGAGCAAAGCCAGTGCATGTTGGCGCGTGTGTATTCGCGAAAGCCTTATTTAGTGCAGGCGCAATCGCTTAATTATGAAGAAATAACCTCGCCGCATCAGGCTATTTATACGCTAAAAAAAGCGGGTATTTTATTTGAGCCAAACGAGCAGCATTATTCGCAGCTTTTAGCGCACTTAACCAAACCTTCTTTGGTTGAGTTGCTAAGTAATTACAGTGAGCAAATAAGCTTTAAAAAAAGCGCCGCTAAAGGCGCGCTGGTGGATATTGCGCATGAGTTTTTTAAAGCATGCCCACAAGAGCTTGCGCCACTTTATAGCCAGTACGTAATTAATAACCGCAGTGATTACTACGAGTATTTTGAGTTTTTATTTGCAGGTAAACTAAGCAGTGGTGATGTAAATCATCAAAACCGTTTTGTAATGCGAGACTTAGGCTTAACCGCTACGCGCGAAGGACACAGCGAGAGCTTGTCGCGCTTTGAAACACTAGACGAAGCACAATCAAACTATTTATTAAACCGTTACCGGTTAGCATTTAAAAATATTACAGATGAGAGCGACTATGTTGCTTTAGCGTCGCAGGTTTTAGTGCAAGCTGCACATGGTGCAATTGCCGTTGTATTAAAAAACAAACTATTAGTTAGGCTTTATAGACAGCTAAAAACAGTTGATAGCGAACTTGCTTTTAGTTTACTTGAAGGGTGCGTGGATGATAGCGAAGCACAAGAAATTCAAATAAGAGAGCAATACAGGCTTGGTAATAAAGAGTGGGTAAAAGCTCGATTAGAAGCCATTATCGAAAACCCGCTCACTGATGATTTACTTTATTTTGCTGACGATTTTTTAATGCGTAAGTTTAATAAAAAAACACGTTCGCGTTTAAGTGCCATGCTTGCCGACACTCAGTGCGTGCTAGAAATTGATGAACTGTACCGAGGTGAAGTAGAGCAGGGCGTAAACGATTATTATACTCGCCAAGGTATGCAGGTATTTAATACCGAAAACACGCTTTGGCAAAGTTTGTTTGGTTTAGTATTTTGGCACGAGTTATTTGTGGAGTCGCCTTATCCGCCATGCAATGAGTTTGATATTTATCCGCAAGTATTAAGGCTTGGTAATTTTTATGAAGCGCAGCAAACACAGATAAACGAGCGCTTAGCTCAGTGCAAAACGTCGCAAGCATTACTTAATTTAGTATGCAAAAATGCAGCGCAATACTTTGATCAGCCCAATGGCTTATTTAGATGGCGCAGCAATTTATTAGAGCCACTAGAAGCGCTTATTTTAAACAGCCCACTTGAGGCACTAATTGCGCACTTAACGGCTATGAGTAAACATTATTTACAGCTAAAAGACGGCTACCCCGACTTAATGGTTATTAATAATGGCCAAGTACATTTTGAAGAAGTAAAAGCCCCAGGCGATAAGCTTAGGCGCAACCAACTTACAACTATTGATAATTTAAAAAAAGTGGGCTTTACGGTACATATTGCTGCAGTTAAGTGGTTTGTAGATCCAAACCGTGTTTACAGCGTAGTTGATATAGAAACCACGGGCGGCTTAAAAGGCGGCAACCGAATTACCGAAATTGGCATTGTTAAAGTGCAGCACGGTAAAGTAATTGATACTTGGACAAGCTTAGTTAACCCCGAGCGCCATATACCTGGCTTTATTACGTCATTAACCGGTATTAGCGATAGCATGGTACGCAACGCGCCAGTATTTGCCGATATAGCCAAGCCGCTATTAGATAAACTCGCAGGCAGTATTTTTGTAGCCCATAACGTTAATTTTGACTATGGCTTTATTAAAAAAGAATGCGAGATGGCAGGGCACTTTTTTAAAATGCCAAAAATGTGCACCGTGGTTGAATCGCGCAAAGCGTTTAAAGGCTTAAAGTCGTATTCGCTTGGCAATCTCTCATCGCATTTTAATTTAAATTTAACGAGCCATCACCGCGCATTGGCCGATGCAACCGCTACTGCTGAGTTGTTATTGCTTATTCAGCAATCCCAAATTAGTGAATAAGCAGTAAATCTTGACGCAAGAAGTAGTATGCAATTTTAAGCACTTAGCTTACTTTAGCTAAGTGCTTTTTTTCGTGGTAAAAATCCAGTTACAAGCATCGTACCTATAATTACAAATAATGCGCCGAGTAACGTATTTGGCCCAATTTGCTCATCTAAAATTAAATGTCCCCAAAAAATGCCAAATAGTGGAATTAAAAACGTGACTGTTAACGCCGATGTAGGGCCTATATCGTCGATTAATTTAAAAAATAAAATATAAGCAAGTGCGGTACACACTACTCCTAATACGAGTACACCTAGCATAACGTTGGTGCTTGGTATTTCTCGTATTGGCATAAATAAGATAAGCGGTAATACCATAAAGCTTGAAGCCCACATTGAGCCATGGGCGTTATCAAATGGGGCCAGTTTAGGCGCATTTTTAGTGTAATGCGATGCAATGGCATAGCAAAGTGATGCGCTTAATGCTGCTACTATGGCTAAAATTGATTGGCTATTTAATACAAAATGATTTTGCCCAACAAGTATTGCAACACCAATCAAACCAAGCAGTAAACCAAGCACCATACTTTTTGTGGGCTTTGTTTTTGTCCATAAAATTCCAACTACAACACCCCATATTGGTGTTGTAGAATTTAAAATAGAGAGTGTGGATGCACTAATAGTTTGGGCTGCGTAAGCAAAAAATAAAAACGGCAGAGCAGAATTAAACGCGCCTATAATAAAAAAGTGTTTTTTATGCTGGATAAACGCTAAACGGCGTTTTAAATACAAAGCAACAATAAATAAAGTAATTGCAGCAAAGCCTACTCTAAACTCAATTAATACTGCAGGCCCCAAGCTGTTAGCTGCCATTCGCATAAATAAAAAAGAAGCGCCCCAAATAGCGGCCAAAAAAAACAATCGTAGTAAGCTTGCTAAAGTCATGATAGTACTTTAATTATACTGGTTAGCTTTTAGAGTAACAGGGTTTATAAATGGTGTAAGCCATATTCGGAACTGACACATAAAAATAATAAACCAAGGTTAATAAAGAAAAGTTAATTGTGAGAAATACGAAGAGACTGTAACTACCTATCCAATTGAGCATGCTAAATAAAGTTAACTTTCGGTTCGCTTCTTTTCAAAGTCGCTTTTAACTATTTCAAGTGCTTTTAGTACTTCTTCTGGAGCAACATCGTGTTGCTCTAATATCATAATTAAATCTACTGCAAGTTTAATATATGTTGGAGCTTGATCAAGTGGGTTGGTCATGGTGCTTTTTCTTTTTAGAAATTTGACTAATAGCCACATCAATCGCAGTTTGTACGCGTTCTTCCATATGTGTACGTTCGGCTTGTGGTAAGTAAAATGCCATGTCTACGTCATAGCGAATATATCTTGGTGGCAGTTGGTTTAGTACAGTACAGCAAAAGTCAGCCATTACATCTTCGTTGTATTGTCCATCAAGTTTTCTTTTAATTATTTCTTCTAGAACAATTTTTTCGTAAAAGTTGTGTATATCGTCATGTAATCGCATATTCCTATCACTCTTTGTTAATCCATTTAATTGAGTTTATACCAAGGCTTACTATAAATCGATAGCGGCTTTAAATAGTTGTTTATGTACATTAACTAATGAGGTTAAATTACGTTGATAACCACCGCCAAGGCTGCACATGAGTGGTATTTTCTGTTGTTTACAAAAATTGAGAACAAAAAAGTCACGTTTATATACGCCATTGAGCGATACATTTAATAACCCTAACTCATCTTTTTCGTAAATATCTGCGCCAGCATTATATAAAATAATATCGGGGTTATGAATACGCACGCAAAAATCGAGTGCTTGTTTTAATGTAGTGAGGTACTCAGCGTCGGTTGTTTTAGCGGGTAATGCAAAATCGTAAGTGGATTGCTGTTTATTACGAGGGAAATTTTGCTCACAATGAATTGAGCACGTAATAATTTGGTCATGATTTTGAGTGATTTGTGCTGTGCCATCGCCTTGGTGTACGTCGCAATCAAAAATTAAAACAGTGTCGGCTTGCTCTGTATTTATTAAATGTGCTGCTGCAATAGCTAGATCGTTAAAAATACAAAAACCGCTACCGTAATCACTGTATGCATGATGATAGCCACCACTTAAATTAGCCGAAAAACCATGTTTTAGCGCGTGTTCACTACTTTGGATGCTTGCCCCAACTGATAGTAATGTGCGCTTTACCAATTCATTTGAATAAGGAAAGCCCATTTTTTTTATGGCTTTATTGCTAAGCGTGCCGTTTAAAAAGTTATTTATATAAGTTTGATTATGGCACAGCGAAAGCTGAGCAGGCGTTGCTTTTATAGGTGAAGTAAAATTATTGGGAGTTAAGCCTAGTCCTTCAATTTCTGCTTTAAGCTTTTGGTATTTTTGTATTGGAAAACGATGGCGCTCAGGAAGCGTTAAAGCAGAATATAGCGGGTGGTAAAAAAGCTGCATTAGCGTAATTGTTGTTTTTCGACTTGTTGAATTTTATCTTCGGTGGCAGAAATTGCTTTTCTGCAGCGGCCTAATCGAGCGTGTGTGCTTAATATTTCAAGGTTAAGCTTTTGTGCTTTAGCAGGCGAGGCTTTATCCATTTGCATTTTTCGCTCTTCAATCATGAGCACTAAACGGCGTTCAAACTCATGGTTTTGTTTTAATTCGTCGTAAAGCTCATGCGACGATTGCATTATTTTTTGCACAGCTTGCTTGTAAACGGTTTGCTTAGGGCGAGGTTTATAATGGCTTTTATTTTCTTTAACCCAAATAGGCGTTGATTTAATAACGTTGAATACGGCTTGTACTTGAGCTGCAATACGTTCAAGTGCGTAGGTGTATGCATGACGATGTTCGCTTGGCGGTAACCTTGACACTTCGTCTTCTATTTCTATTACGTAATCGACTAGGTTCATGCTCTTTGTGCTAAAAACTGCGCGGTCAAACAAGCTAGGTTGTGCTTGCATGTAACGATTTTTAGAAAAAAGTTTAGCTTTATCAAATTGCTCAGCTTGTTGTTTTAGCGTTGCAACTTGTTGGCGTAGTTTATCTAAAGCTGTAGGGTGCATATTAAAAGTAAGCCTCGTAAATTAGTTTTAATGCTAAAAGTATAACCATAGTATTAAATACTGGGCGAATAAATTTGCTACCAAAACGGATTGCTGAATGCGCCCCAAGCCATGCGCCTAGCATAATAAAAAAGCCCATTGTTATGCCAAGTAAAAAGTTTACATGGCCGAGTGCAACAAAGGTGATGAGCGATATAAAGTTAGACACAAAGTTCATTGAACGCGCTAGGCCACAGTTGAGTAGCAGGTTCATTTTGTAAAGCATGCCATTGGAGGCTGTCCAAAAAGTACCCGTACCTGGGCCTGCTAAACCATCAAAAAAGCCTAATAATAAACCCTGTAACCACTGTTTTATTTTCATCGCTTTGTTTAGTTTAGGAAGTTTATTACCTTCGGTGGTACTTAAATTACCAAATAAACTATAAGCGGCAACCAAAATAATAATAATTGGAAGCAGTTTGTTTAAAAAGTCGATACTTAAATGATCAACAATAACAGTACCTATCAATGCACCTATTGCGGTAGCAATAATAGAGGCAGCCCAAAACTTAGGACTAAATAAGTTCTTTTTATAGTATGTATAGCTTGCCGTTAACGAGCCAAAACTTGCTGCTAGTTTATTGGTGCCTAATGTTAAATGTGGAGGCAAACCAGCAGTTAATAAAGCGGGTACAGTTAACATGCCACCGCCACCGGCGATAGCGTCTATAAAACCTGCGGCAAGTGCAACAGCACATAAAACAGCCCAGGTTGTTGGATCGAGTGCGAGTTCAAACATTAATAATCTATTTGTCTTTTAAAAGGTGGTAGGGTGTCGAGCATGGCTTTACCGTATCGCTTAGTAACTAAGCGCCTATCGAGAATAGTAATACAGCCTTCATCACTCTCTTTTCGCAGCAGTCTACCACAGCTTTGTACCAATTTCTTTGCGGCGTCTGGCACGGTAATCGTTAAAAACGGGTTACCACCTTTGCTTTGTACAAATTCTGCTTGCGCTTCTTCTATCGGCGAAGTAGGTACAGCAAACGGAATTTTAGTAATTATTAAGTTCTCTAAATATTTACCTGGTAAATCAAGACCTTCTGAAAGGCTTTGTGTTCCAAATAAAATACTGCCTTTGCCTTCGTCTACATTTTTGGTGTGTAATTTAAGTAACGCTTCTCGCGACATTTCACCTTGTACTAATAAGTTAAAACCTTTTGTTCTAAGAAACTTTGTTACGTGGTCCATTTGCCAGTAAGAAGCGAATAATACAAGGTTCGCTTTTTTATCATTTAGGTACTCTGGCAATGTTTTAGCTAAGTGGTCACTAAAGTCTTTATCGGTTGGCTCTACTTTAGATACAGGAATACGTAAAGTGGCTTGTTTTGGGTAATCAAAAGGAGAAGGTACTTTAATAAATTTAACGCCTTCTTCTTTAGCAAGCCCTGTTTCGTAAGCAAAGTGATCAAACGAGCCCAGTGCACTTAATGTAGCTGAGCACAAAACAGCGCCCGCGCATTCTCGCCACAATTTATCTTTTAAGTAGTAACCGACCTCGATAGGGCAGTCGCTTAATAAGTGGTCGTGATGGCTTTTATATTCAAGACGTTTTATCCACCGTGCATGGGGTGTACCTTCACCCTTTTTTGCGTAACTAAACCAAAGTTTGTTTAGTTGTTCTAACCGGTTTATGTATTGGCCACTTTCGCCTAGTATTGGGTCGGCAACGTAAGGTTTTATATCGCCGTCGCTTACATCTTGGGTAAGGGTGTCGTGCATTTTGTTTAAACAGCGCAGCGCATCTTGCGTGGCTTCGCTTATGTCTTTAGCTTTACTGTGCAGCGATTCTGGGATTTCACCGTGCTCAAAGCGGTAAGTATCGTCTTTTGAGTATTCAAAGTCGGCATTATCAAGAATATCGCGAACTACTTTTAAGTCTTTATTTGCATCGTTAATACTGTCGCAAAGTTTAAAGTTTTGCCCAATAGCTCTTTGCCCCACTAAGACCTTCGCCATTTTCCCGCTAAACTTAGTGAGCTTATCAAGCCATTCTATTGTACCTTTTATTGTGGCAGCAGCAGATGAAAAATCGCGTGTTATATGTGCTAAATGGTGCGCTTCATCAATAACGTAAATGGTGTTATCGGGTTCTGGTAAAATTTTACCGCCGCCTAAGTCTAAATCGGCAAGTAATAATGAGTGATTAATTACCAGTACGTCCATTTGCATTAATTGGTTACGAGCAAGCTGAAACGGACACGTTTGATGGGCCTTCATTTGGCGCTGACACGAATGTTTATCGCACGCTATTAAGTTCCACACTCTATCGGGTACAGTATCGGCCCAGCTGTCTCTATCGCCTTGCCACTTTTTATTCACATAGGCGTTATATAGCTCATTTAAACACTTGGTTTCCATTGCGCTCAATGGTGAAGTAAGCGATGGCATAAAATCCATTTGTGTTTGGCTATCGCCATTAACAGCATTGTGTAGTTTGTGAGCGCAAATATAACGATGACGACCTTTTACCAAATCAAATTTAAAGTCGAGGCCTGAATGCTTTTTAAAATACGGGAGCTCTTTTGCTATTAATTGTTCTTGCAGTGCAACGGTAGCAGTCGAAATAACCAGTTTCTTTTTTTGTGCCAAGGCCAGTGGTAATGCACCTAAACAATAGGCAAGAGACTTACCTGTACCGGTGCCTGCTTCAATAACACATATGCGTTGTTTTTTGTGATAGTCGCCTGCGAGTGTTTTTGCTATTTCGGCAACAAGGTAGTTTTGGCTACTTCGCGGGCGGTAATCAGTTAGGTTATTAGCCACATGCTGGTGTACTTGCCTAATTGTTTTTTTTAGTGAGTCAGAAAGCATGGGATGATTTACCTAAAGTATGTATATAATTACAGTGCTATGGATTTTAGAGTTATAAGAGTGTAACTACAAGCAGCTTGTTTACTAATTTAGCCTATTAAGCAGTGGAGTAAGATGATTTGCATATTTTTTCCAGTCAGTCAGCGCTTCTTTGTAAATGGGTTTACGTACTTGTTCTGAACTGGGAGTTAAAACAGGGCGTTGATTATTATAAAACTCATAACACGCTTGCTCTACTACTAAATCGCAATGTTCAAATAAATCATCAACCGTTTCAGTGAAGTTGTTTATTAAGCTTTCATAATTAACCGTATATATTTCGTCAGGATATACGGTATGCCAATGTGTCATTAGCTTATAATATTCATTCATGTAATGAGCTAAATCTTCCTGATCATAGCTATAACTATGGCCTTGTGAAAATGAGTGCTTATAAAGGCTCCATGCAGTTGCTTTTTTATCTCGTTGTACATCGATTATTTTTGCATTAGGAAATAAAGTTTTGATAAGAGCAATATGTTGAAAGTTGACTGGTTGTTTATCAATAAAGTAAGGCTTGTTATTGCGAAAAGGTTCAATGAATTTTAAATAGCGTTTGGCTAATTTTGCCAAGTGATCTTGTGTCAAACTATTTAGCTTATAAGGTACGTTGCTTTTTATCTGAAGGTTTTCTAATTCTACAGCAATAGAATTGATTTCTGATAATTCATAGCTAGCGTCAACATGGCTATGCGATGCCAGTATTTGCTCAATAAGTGTAGAGCCACTTCTAGGCAAGCTTACAATAAATATTAGCTGGGCTTCATTTTCGGTTGAGGAATGTACTGTATTGGCTACTTTTTTGGTTAGGTATTTTTTACAGCGCTCATTAAAGTCATTAGTAATGTAAGGGGTAAGTGACTTTTGTAAATCGTTACTTATTCTTAGCTGCAAAAAGGCATCTTCGTACCTGCTTTGTTGTTCATATGCTTTAGCTAAAGCAAAGTGAAGTTGTGCTCTATTTAATTTATTTGAGTCTATTGTTATCTGCTGTTCTAAATTAGCTATATTGAGCTGAGTGAAAGTATATGTTTTTAAGTTTGCTAAGTTCCAATAGGCTTCGCCGATATGAGGAGCTAGTTTTATTGTTTTGCAATAGTACGCAATAGCACTTTGGTTATTGCCAATTATCTTTTCTATGTTTCCAAGTCTTAAATTGCAATATGCTGGGTAATAATTTTTATTTAACAAAGATTGGTAATTTAGAGATGCATTTTTGAAGTCCATCATTTTTACATAGGCAGCAGCGAGTAGACTTTGGGATTGTGGTAGTAAAGTAACTAATTTGGTCGACCTATTATAAAAAGAGATTAGTTCTAAATATTGCTTTGTATTAAATAATGCTTCAATGTGCACATCATAAGCGGCTGATTTTGTGCTGTTTATATTTATATTATGAGAAGTAATAGCCAAATACGTTTTTAAGTCGTTTGCCTGAAAAGCTATTTTACTTAATAACACTAAAACACGGTATTCATTCGCTACAAGTTTGAGCAACTCATGGGCAATGTTTTCTGCTGGTTTTAATTCTTTGTTTAATAGATGCTGATTCGCTTTATCTAAACGTTGGTTAAACCAAGCAATCATCTCATATTGCTTATTGGCTTGTTGGTATTGCTCTTGCTCTTTTAACTGTCGATGTACTTGGGCTAATACTTGCCAAGCTTGATGGTGCTCTGGTGCAGTTTGAATTAAAGATAATATTATTTTTTTGGCTTGTTGAAGCTTGTTTTGTTGAAGTAGATTATTAGCGTGTTGGATAATTTCAGAAGGGCTCATTGAATGCTCATATTATTTTTTCTTAAGACTAACTTAGAAAGAAATAAAATATAACCTGCTTTACAAATTTTATTTTTGTCGTTTTTTATTACAAGGCTTATTTCATTAATGCACTTAGACTCGGGGTTTATTCTCTCTACAGAAACAGTTGATTCACCTTTGGGCGTAAGTTTTGTTATTTGGCTTTTAACTGAAAAAGGGCCATTAAAAACAATTAGCTTACCAGAGTCAGTTGTTTTTTTTATCAAGTTAAAGGATAAGGCGACGGTAGAAAAAGTACTGCGGCTCTCAGGTGTTTCTTTTGAAATTGTCCCTGTAGAACTAAAAAATTTCCAGCAAGGGAGCGTGGCTGGTTGCTACTTTAAATCACTTAAGCATTACTACAATGCGTTAAAAACTCTAAGCCCAGAGAGCATTGTGACATACGAAGATGACATACGGCCTATAGATCGCTTTTTAATGGAGCGATTTATTAAAGGCTCCACATGGGTGAGAGGAGATATTACACATAAAGACGGATATAGGCTGTTAACCAATTGCCAATTTAAAAATAACCCAGATGTAAATCCTAAGTTTAAAACAGTTTCTTTAGACATCGAATGCAATGGAGAAGGGGTATTATTCTCCATTGGTCTGGTCGGTCATGGCATTGATTGTGTATTAATGATTGGCAGTCCGATTAAATATGGTGATGCAATTGAAGTAATATGGTGTGTTGATGAAATCGATCTTTTACAAAAATTACAGCACTTTATAGCAAAAACAGATCCAGATCTTATTATTGGTTGGAACGTCATTGAGTTTGATTTTTCTGTTCTTCACTCCAGAGCTGAAACTCTAGGTATAGAATTGCGTCTTGGACGTAATAACGAAAAAATAAAATTACGAGTAGGCAATTATACTCGATTAACTATACCAGGAAGAGTTGTTATAGACGGTATAGACACGTTAAAAAATGCGACCTACCACTATGATAGCTTCAGCCTGTCAAATGTAGCTGCTAAGGAGCTTGGTGAGAAAAAGTTCATCAGTTCAAGTGACCAGCTAGCAGAAATTGAACGCCAATTTAATGATGATAAGTTATCCCTTGCGAAATACAATAGACAAGATTGCGTACTGGTGCTACGTATTTTTAACAAATTAAATTTACTTGATTTTGCTGTTGTTAGGAGTCAATTAACGGGGCTTGAACTTCATAGGATGGGAGGTTCAGTCGCTTCATTTGTTAACCTTTATCTGCCCTTACTTCACCGAGGTGGTTATGTAGCACCTAATTTAGGAGATCATGGCTTAAATTTTGATAGTCCTGGAGGGTATGTAATGTCTTCAAAACCGGGATTTTATAAAAATGTACTTGTGCTCGACTTTAAAAGCTTATATCCATCAATTATGCGTACTTTTTGTATAGATCCTCTTGGGTTAATTGAAGGGTTGCTCAATCCAAAAGATGCAATCCCAGGATATAATAATGCACTTTTTTCAAGACATAAAAATCATTTACCAGCCCTTATAAAAACTTTATCAATAACAAGGCAAGAAGCAAAAGATAGCCAAAAACCTATGTTATCGCAGGCTATAAAAATTATTATGAATAGCTTATATGGAGTGCTTGGTTCTCGGGGATGTCGTTTTTACGATCCACGTCTTTCAAGTTCAATCACACTACGTGGGCACGATATAATGCAAACCACAAAAAAATGGATAGAGGAGTGTGGGTACAATGTAATTTATGGCGATACAGATTCAATATTCATTACTTTGGATGACGGTTTGAATACGCTTCAATGCGATGAAATTGGTAAACAATTAGCTATTAATATCAATCAACAGTGGATACAAGAAATTAGTCAGAAGCACGACTTAGAGAGCTTTTTGGAGATTGAATTTGAAACCTTATACAGTCCTTTTTTTATGCCTACAATTAGGGGGAAAACGATGGGCTCTAAAAAACGATATGTAGGTCAAAAAATTAATAAAAATCACAATGAGCTAGTATTTAAAGGTGTTGAAGCAGTTCGAAGTGATTGGACTGAGTTCGCTCAAGAGTTTCAAGTAGAGTTGTTTGAAGCTTTGTTCAGTAGTGACTATAAAATAAGCCTTTTAGAGGAGTTAGTTAATTCTTACTCTAGGCGTTTACAAAATGGAGAATTTGACAATAAATTAATTTATAGAAAAAAATTAGGACAAAATTTAACTGAATATAAAAAGAATATTCCACCACATGTCCAAGCAGTTAAAAAATATAAAGCTCTGAACCCAAACTTTGAGGTTAAACGAGGGCAAGTTATAGAATATGTTTACACCTTTGATGGACCAGAGCTCAGTGATACAAATAAAAGACTGAATTATCCTTTGTATATAAGAAAACAATTAGACCCAATAGCCGAAATGATTTTTAGTGCTATGGAAGTGACGCTATCAAAGAGCACTCAAACCTCTCTCTTTTAAGTTACTGTAAGCTAAAAGTTAACCTTTGTGAATTCAATCCTCCCTTTTTATAATTGCTCCTAATGCAGTAATGGCGCTATTTAATAATGCCAATGTAAATTTTTTGACTCTAAATTGTAATTCTTTGGCTGTAAAAGCATTGCCAATTAACATTAGGTTAATTTTATGTTGACCACATTGTGTTGCTGGTATTATCATAGCGTATGATTACTATTTATTAACAAATGGTAATCAAGCAAAAAAATATAAAAAATATAAAGTATTCTGGGAGAATCAAATGTTAAATAATAAAGTTTCAAAGGCGGTTCGCTTAGCGATAGCTTTCGGTACGGCTTCAACAGCTGCGTTTTCAGCAAGTTCTTTTGCTGCTGATGAAGAAAAAGTTGATAAAGTTGAACGAATTGAAGTTACTGGTTCACGTATCAAGCGAACAGATATGGAAACAGCTAGCCCGGTACAAGTAACAACTGCAGAAGAAATTGCTGTTGCAGGTTTTACTCGTGTTGAAGACATGATGAATAGTTTGCCGCAACTAGAAGCGTCTAACACTTCTTTCCAATCAAATGGCGCTTCGGGCACTGCAACGCTTGATTTGCGTGGTATGGGCGCTCAGCGTACTCTTGTTCTTGTAAACGGTCGTCGTATGCAAGCTGGTGGTATCTACACACAATCAGCTGATATTAACCAAATTCCTGCTGCGCTAATTAAACGCGTAGATGTAATGACTGGTGGTGGTTCATCTACTTACGGTGCAGACGCTGTTGCTGGTGTTGTAAACTTTGTAATGAACGATCAGTTTGAGGGTTTTGAAGTTAATGTAGGTACAACTGCTTACCAACATAATAACGATAATGAATACATGCAAGGCCTAATGGATGATGCTGGCTTTGAGTATGAAGAAGGTAATACGGGTCTTGATGGCGCGTCATTTGATTTTGCAGCGACTCTAGGTGGTGCATTTGATAGTGGTAGGGGTCATGCAGTAGCTTACTTTACTTACAACAGACAAAATGAATTACGCCAAGGTGCACGTGATTACTCATCTTGTGCTCTAAATGCTGCTGGTACAGCTTGTGGTGGTTCAGGTAATGCTGTTAACCCTAACTTTTATATCTCAGCTCCTAACGCTGACGGTGTTGTAGATTTTGGTGAAGGCCAGTACGAATACTGGACTCTAGGTCAAGATAGCAGCTTCATTCCTTCAGTTGGTAATACATATAACTACGCGCCAATTAACCACTTTATGCGTCCTGATGAACGTCATACGTTAGGTATGTTTGCTAACTACGAAATCAATGATAGCTTCCGTCCGTTCATGGAAGCAATGTTTATGCGTAACCGCACTACAGCGCAGATTGCTGAGTCTGGTACGTTCTTTAATGATAATTACTCAATTGATTTTGATAGCCCATTATTAAATGATACACAACGTGCACAACTAACTGAGCGCTTTGGATTGACTTCTGGTGATCAGTTTGCAACTTATATTGGTAAGCGTAACGTTGAAGGTGGCCCTCGTGCAGACAGCCTTGAACATAACTCTTTCCGTTTAGTATTAGGTAGTAAAGGCGAAATTAACGACCTTTGGTCTTACGAAGCATTTGCTCAATACGGTTCAACTTCATCTTCTTCAGCATATGAAAATGATTTCTTTGGTCCGCGTATAATCACCGCTTTATCAGCAAATGGTGAAGATTGTAGCGCGACTTCTGGTTGTATTCCGTACGATGTTTTTCAGTTTGATGGTGTAACAGAAGAAGCTGCACAGTCACTTACTGGTACGGCAATTTTGAACGGTGTTACTGAGCAATTGATTGTAAGTGGTTTTGTTACTGGCGAATTCGACTTCGCACTTCCATCTTCAGAGTACCCTGTTGCTGCAGTATTTGGTGCAGAGTATCGTGAAGAAACATTCAGTAGAACAGCTGATGAAGTATATGCACAAGGTCTATTACTTGGCCAAGGTGGTACTACTAAGAGTTTAAATGGTGGTTATCAAGTACGTGAAGTGTTTGGTGAGCTTAGCCTACCAATCGTTGAAGATTTACCGTTAGTTGAAAGTTTGCTTGTTGAATTAGGCTACCGTTGGTCAGATTATAGCACTTCAGGTGCTGAGCCGACTTATAAAGTGGCAATGAACTGGGATGTAACAGGCGATTGGAAAATTCGTTCAAGCTACAACCGTGCAGTTCGTGCAGCAAACAATGGTGAGCTATTCGCTCAACAAAGCACTGGTTTATGGGCCGGTACTGATCCATGTGCTGGTACACCAAGCCTAACAGCTGCTGAGTGTGCAAATACAGGTGTTTCTGCAAGTCAGTACGGCAATGTAGGTAAGAGCCCTGCGGATCAATATAATGCTCTGTTTGGTGGTAATCCAGATTTATCTCCAGAAATCGCTGATACTATTACTTTAGGTGTTGTTGGTAACCCATTCGAAAACTTCAACTTCTCAATCGATTACTGGGATATTGAACTTGAAGACGCGATTGGTAATATTGACCCAGAAATTTTAGTTACACAATGTGGTAAAAGCGGCGCGGCTGTATTTTGTGATAACGTAGACCGTACACCTGGTAGTGGTAGCCTTTGGATAGGTTCTGGCCAAGTTGTTGCTACAAATACTAACTTAGGTAATATCCATTACGAAGGTATCGATTTAAGCGCAAACTACGATATGGAAATTGCTGAAGGTACATTAAAAACTAGTATCATTGGTACCTACATGTTAACTAAGGAATTTGATAATATTCCTGGTGTAAGTGAAGTATATGACTGTGTTGACTCATTAGATAACGGTTGTTTCCCTCAACCAGAATGGCGTCATGTTGTATCTGCTAGCTACGACACGGGCAGCTGGTGGAGAGCTACTGCTAAATGGCGTTTCTTCAGCGGTGTAAACGATTACACTGGTGCTGATACATTAGTACAAGACGACGGTATTAGCTCACAAAGCTATATTGACCTTAAAGGTACATTTACTATTAATGATTACACGTCTTTATTAGTAGGTGTTAACAACGTTATGGATAAAGAGGCACCTCTAGTTGGTGGTTCATTATCAACAAACGCAAATGCTATTGCTGGTTACTACGATTCGTTAGGTCGTTACTTCCATGCGAGCCTTTCATTAAAATTCTAATTTGAATTAATTAATGTATATTAAGCGAGCTTAGGCTCGCTTTTTTTATGGGGAAAAAATGAAATCGGTAAAAGAAAGTTTACTGTTTGCAATACAGCAATTGAATAGTGGAAAGATTGTGACAGGAAAAGCAACCCTAGAAGGTTTATGCGACAATCCTGAAGTTAATGAGCAAGCTTTAGCTGTATTGTTTAAAGTAGCTATGAATGAAGGAGATTTACTAAAAAGTAAGGAAGTTTGTAGAAGACTCATTTCAATAGCCCCCAAAAAATTCGATTATGTAAATACTCTTTGTCAGTTATATGCCGCCAGTAATGAATTCTCTTTAGCAATAGACTTACTTAAAAAATACACTGAAATAGTACCGGATAGCGCAATGTCGTATTTTCAATTGGGTGAAATGGCAAAAAAAGATGGCAAAGGTATTCTTGCAAGTACATCTTTCTTAGCAGCTATCGAGCTTGGTTACCACGACATATATACCGCTTATGTGGAGTTAGCATCCGTCTACTCTGAGCTTTTAATTGATTATGGGACTGCGACTAATTATTTACAGCAGGCAATTACAGTTGAACCAAATAAAATTAATGCCTATTTTAATCTTGCTAATATATATGAGCAGCTTGGTGATAAGCAAAACTGTTTAAAGAGCTTTAATCAGGTATTAAAGATAAATCCTTTATATGGTCTGGCGCATGCGAGAATTGCTGATATACAAACATTTAATAAAAAAGAAGCGTTAGAATACGAACTAAAAAGCCTATCTATTTTAGAAGCGACAGAAGATGATGTGTTAAAAGCTGATATGTATTATGCGCTTGGAAAAGCTTTTGACGATAGCAAAGATTATGAAAAATCATGGTCTTATTATACTAAAGCCAATAGTTTTAATCGAAAATATATCCCGCAATACAACAGGGTTGATATCGAACATCAAGTAAGTAACACACTAGCAAGAGAGCTTAGTAACGTAAAAAGTAAGACTGGCGATATTGTTCCAATTATTATTTGTGGCATGTTTAGGTCTGGTTCAACCTTAATAGAACAAATAATTTGCACTTCTGAGGTGATTAGCAATGGAGGAGAGATTGATTACTTGCATAAGCAACTATTCAATCTAATTGATAAGCCTAAAGTGCTGTCAAGCACGGTTAACTCAACATTATTTCAGCAAGGTTATGAGAAAGAATTAAAGTTAAGAGCGGAAAAAAGTAGTCTTGTTACTGATAAACGGCCTGAGAACTACTTATACATTGATATAATTAAAATGATGTACCCTGAAGCAAAAGTTATTTGGACACAGCGTGATATTAGAGATAACAGTTTATCAGCTTACTTTCAACATTTAGGCCCAAGTTTGAATTATGCGACCGCACTGAATGATACAGTGCACTATCATAAAGCGCAGCAGCGTGTTAAAGCACATTGGCTAAAAAAGTATCCTAATGATATTTTTACAGTCAATTATGATGAACTTGTTTCAAAGCCCGAGGGGGTATTATTGCCTCTGTTCGAATTTTTAGGCGTAAAATATCAAGGTGAAAGCGGTTTATTTCATCAACAAAAAAATATTGTAAGTACTGCTAGTGTTTGGCAGGTGAGAAAGCCTCTTTATACATCTTCATCGGGAAGATATAAAAATTTCAGTAGGTATATTAAAGAAAGCTTATCTATTTCTGATTTTGAAGAGTTTAATAATGTATTAGATTAATCACTGAGAGTATTCAGCACTCAATAGAGCGCTGAATACAATTTAATTATTTAGTGGGTAAGTCTTTTATTTTAACACTACTACTATTGATTTTTTTCTTGAGACGAAGCTTATTAATTTTGTCTAATACTGCAGGTGAAAAGCGAGATTGAGAGCTAACTTTAGAGGATAACATATCGCTTAGGAAGCTAAGGTTCATAGCGCCTGCACCAGGCACGTTACTATTGGCTGCTACGGCATTGAGTAAGGCCGCTTTGTTGGTGGCATTACCCTCACCAAATGAGCGCTCAGTGCCGTATATGTCGGTTACATTCCAGTCCTCAATAGCTAGAATTAATTCTTCCGAATCTTCTACTTGTGAGTTAATAGAAGAATTAGAATAGTTTAAAATATGCTTTAGTAGATCGTTCTCAAAGTCAGGAAATAAAACTTTTGCTTGATCATAAAAAATAGAAACGCTTAGACGATTTCTTTTAACTTGAACGCCTCGGTTGGAGTTTACAAACTCTTCAGCATTACCTGAAAGTTGTTTATATACCTTATCAGCTGTGTAAGCTTCGTTACGTAAATTCGGACTTCCGATTATCCCTTGATAGAAGCCATACATTACTATTTTCTTATTCCCAAATTTCTTAAAAACGATATCATGTTGAATATTATTAAGTGACAAGGTATGACCTGAAACATTTATAAATTTATCGTTTAGTATTGAGTTTTCACCTTCGAGTAATTTTTTTGCATTTCGAACTGGGTAATGTTCAATTAACTTTTCAATAATGGCTGTATTATATAAGTTTAGCCAATAAGCTAATTGCTCATCTAAGGTTAATGCGTTTAAAGGGACTTCTTCAGGTACTTTTTCTAGGCTTTGGCGAATTACTTTAAAACCTAGCTTAATATCCGATTTTACAACTTCTTCGAAATAAAAGCGGTTAGCCTCTAAAGCCGTATCTCTGTCTCTATTAGATCGTAACCTTGTGCCATTACCTACTATTGGTTTTAGAATAGTCCTATCAGATAAACCCATGTCAATAACGGTTAACTCTAGGAGTTGGTCTAGGTCTTCATAAGATATGCTTATATCCCTATTTAAGCCAAAATCTGAAAACTCTTCGGGTAAAGAGAATTCTTCAGCTTTCACTGGAATAAAAACAATAGCTATTATAAGTAGCAAGCATTTTATCATGATCAATCCTTTGTTTTTGTTTATTTTTATAGCACTAGTTTGAACTTCAATCAACTAGATTAACCAATTGGCATAATATCGCTAGGTATTGTTAAGCGAGGTCTATCGCTTTTAAGCTCATTTGTGCCATGCCAAATATAGCTAGGAAAAATGATAATTTGTCCACTTTCAGGGCATATCTCGCGATCTATTGATTCTCTTTTTCCTAGATCAAGACATGTTTCTCCTAACTTTAACCAGCCATTTTTAAGTGGATCATTTTTACTCATTTCATCAGGTATAGAAATATAGCCGGGTGCTGACAACCAACCGTGAGGATGAATATGATTGGCATGATATCCTCCATTTTCTAGTTTTACTGACCAGCTGCCTTTGGCAGTAAAGTTTAGGCTATTTCTTGCCGTTAATGGGTGCATACTATCTGCTGGTAAATCATTTAAGTAAGTAGATATACATGACTCCATTGACTGCTTAAATAATGAGAGTAACGTATTTGAGCGATAGAGTAAGTGTCCTTCAGTTTGACTTCCTCTTCGAACACTTTGATCAAGCGGGTCTTGTTCTTTAGTGTGTAAAGTAAGTAATAGTTCCTTGAGTTCCTTCCCAAAAGAGTCAAACGACTTGTAGCCTTTAGGCGTAGGTAGAGCCATTGTTTTAACAAACATATCGTAATTAGTTAACCAATGATATTTATCGTCTTTAGCTAAGCGCCAAGCTGTGGATAAATAAGCCCAGATTTCTTGATTAAAAGGGTTGTGTTTAACTGCAGTGTTTAAGTGCAATATTGCTTTTTTATATTCAAAATTTTCAATACAGTAGTTTGCCAAATCTACACTATATCTTGCTGATTGGGGAGCCTGTGATACAAGCTCATCTAATATAATGAATGCTTTATCACTTTGCCCATGCTTACCTAAAATGATGCCATGAGCATGTTTTATGTCTAAGTTATCAGGGAAGAGCCTAATTGCTTGTGAAGATACATCAAGGGCTTGATTAAAATCTTTAAAATGTAAAAGCTGAGCTAGTTGTGATTGAACTAGTTGTGGGTTTTTAGCATGATTTAAGAATGTACTATTGTAGGAGCTCATAAGGGCTGATTTGTTTGCACGATCCCAGTATAATTTATTTAAACACTCATGCGCAGGTATGTAGTTAGGAGCCTGTTCAAGACATCGTTTTAAATACTGCTCACAGAGCTCAAACTTTAGTAAATCATAGTAAGTACAGCCAATCAAAAAGTTAACCTCAGGGCTATACTTGTTCTGCTTATCGCTTAGCATTAAAAATATATCTAAAGCATTGTCGAATTTACCCATATTGCGAAAATTACAAGCACGTTTATATTTAAATAAAAATTGATTTTTTAAATCGGCAGGTAAAGAGAGGTAATAGCTTTCAACTAATTCTAAGTCACCCAAACGTTCTAGTAATTCAAGCTTTAACCAGTGATATCTCTCTTTTAAGGTTTCATCAGATATGGTTTTAGAAAGTTCCTTTTTTGCTTGTAACAACTGGTTGGTTTTGATCAAGCTTTCTATAAAATTCAGAGATACCTTTTTGCTTAATGCCAAATACCTTGTGTTTTTTAAAAAGTTTAAACATAACGAATGTTTAGCAGTTCTGCACAGCAAGTTTGTATAGTTTTCAATTAGAGGGAGGGATGAAGGAAACTTATTTACTGCGTAAGAATATGTTTGTTCGGCATTTTCATTTTGGTTAAGTGCGCTATATGTAGCGGCAAGTAAAATATACCAATCGACAGTTTTAATATCACATTTGTTTAAAAAAAGAATAGCTTGGTTATATTGGCGTGAATTATAAGCAGCGAGCGCAGAGTTAAGAAAGTTAGACATAAAACACCCTATTTTTCGTACCATGTTAACAGGGTGTTTTTTAAAGTTAAATAATAAAATTTATTAAAGGTCTTTTATTTTTACAGAGCCACTATTATCAGTTTCTTTTAGCTTGAGAGCTCTAATTTTTTCGAGCATTTCTGGAGAAAAGCGGCCAAAGTCCATCGTTTTCTCCGAAATAGAATTAGATAAAAAGCTTATGTTAACAGCACCTAGTCCTGAACCTGCGCCATCAGCTCCTATTGGTTTTGATGAGTTATTTGCAACAGCATTGAGCATGGCGGCAGGATTTGTTGACGCTGCGCCACCAAACTTTCGCTCTGTGCCATAAATATCAGTGATTCTCCAATCTTCAATACCTATTTTAAAGCTCTTAGCATATTTTATATCAGAGCTCATTGGCGGGTTTGCATAGTCTTTTAGGTGCTCTCGTAAATCTTTCTCGAAGTTTTCGAATAATGGTTTAACTTGCTCATAGTACTTAGAGGCATAAAGGCGATTTTTGCGCTTGATACTAGTTCCTCTATTTGAATTGACGAATTCTTCAGCGTTTTCAACTAATTGATGATAAACCTTGTTTCCTTTATATGCTTCGGCACGAATATTAGGACTTCCTATATTTCCTTGATAAAACCCATACATAACTATTGGTTTTTTTATACCAAACTTTTTAAAAACAATATTTTGTTGTATGTCGTTTAAAGAAAGTTTATGGCCAGCAACATTTAAAAACTCATCCTCTAAAATTGAATTGCTGCCAAAGAGTAAATCTTCTGTATCGCGAATAGGATAGTGTGTGATTAGTTTTTCTAACATGGCTGTATTGTAAAGGTTTAACCAATAAGCAAGTTGTTCATCAAGGCTGAGTTCGTTAAGTGAGATTTCATTTGGCAGACTTTCTAGGCTAACTCTGATCTTATAAAAACCGTCTTTAATCTCTGATTTTGTTACTTCTTCAAAGAAGAAACGATTTGCTTCTAATGCTGTGTCGTTATTTTTATGCGACTTCATTCTTGTACCGATGGAGGCTTGAGAATTTAGTTTGGAACGATCTGATGCTCCAGTATCGATTACAGTAAAACTTAGAAGAGTATCTAGGTCATCATATGAGACAGTAATATCTCTATTTAAACTAAAATCTGAAAATTCTTTCGGAAGCTCTTTTAAGTCAGCGAAAGCTGAACAAGAGGCAAGAAGTATAAATATAAATGCGGAGTAGGTTTTCATAGCAATTCCTTTGTTTGTTAGGAACACCATAATCTACAAATGTTAATTCACTTTCAAGTACTGTTTACATTTAATTTCATTTTATTAGCATTGACCATAAAGTGGAATATTGCACTTTGGTTAATGGTGATTATATGGCAACGTGTTATTTTTTTGTTGCTTTAATTTATTGTAAATAAAGGTGTTTTTTTGGTTAGCCAAGTGTTGACCTTTTGGTTCGATTCGGACTACTATTCAAATCGAAATAGGTACTGTGATTAATCGCAGGTCGTTTCGAAAACAAAATAATTAAAATAGTATTCTAGGGAGAATCAAATGTTAAATAATCAAGTAACAAAAGCTGTTCGCTTAGCGATTGCTTTTGGTGCAGCATCAACAGCTGCATTTTCAGCAAGTTCGATTGCAGCTGAAGAGGGTGTAAAAAAAGTAGAACGTATTCAAGTTACTGGTTCACGAATCACTCGAACAGACATTGAAGGAGCCTCGCCTGTAATAACAATTACAAACGAGCAGATGACAAATTTAGGTTTTCATAATGTACAGGATGTTCTTGAAAATATTACATCGGTTACAGGCGCACTTACTACACAAAGCATACATGGTTTCACTCCAGCGGCTTCTTCTGTAAGTTTACGTAATGCTGGCTCAAATAGAACTTTAACCCTCGTTAATGGTAAACGTTTAGTACAATACCCAAAAGCATCGGGCGGTACTTCTACTTTCCAAAATACTGGTAATTTACCAACTGAAGCAGTTGCACGTATTGATATTCTAACTGCTGGTGCTTCTGCTATCTACGGTGCAGACGCTGTTGGTGGTGTTATTAACATCATACTAAAAAATAACTTCGAAGGTGTTGCAGCTAAAGTTAAGTCAACTGGTTATACCGAAGGCGGTGGTTCAACTAACCAATTTTCTTTTTCTGCAGGCGCCAGCTCTGATAAAATGAACATATCGTTATTTTTAGAATATGAAGATAGCAAAGTTATAAAAGCAACCGATCGTGAGGAGTTTGGTGTTCACACAGATAAGGTTGCATCAACAGAGCGTTCAAATTATAGCTCTTACGGTGCAAGAATTGCTGGTCCTTTCAATTACACTTTACCAAAAGATGAATGTAATACGAATGGATTCTTCTTTGATGATGCAAATGCCCGTTGTGGTTTTGATCGCTCATCAATGCGTGATATCAAACCAGAAACAACGAAAGCCATAGCTCTTACTACATTTAACTACCAATTAAGTGACGAACATGAGTTATATGGTCGTGTTCAGTATAGCCGTGGTACTTCAGAACGCAGTATTGAGGCGATGGGAATCGATGATGTACAAGTAACGGTTGCAGGCGATAAAGCAACTCTGAAACTTGATTCAGATGAAAAAACATTTAACAAATCAACCTTTTGGGGCGGCCAGTTTGCGTCTTCTGATTTTGTAGATGGTGATTACACAGTTATACGTAGATTGCATGAATTTGGTCCTCGTGGAAACGAAACAACATCAGTAGAGCATGGCTTTAATCTTGGTCTACAAGGTGAATTAACTGGCGATATTTCTTACCAACTTGAATGGGCATTCAATAATGCCACGGTTGATGTATTATCTGAAACTTATGCAACTAGAAAGGGAATGTTTGAATTTTTATCTGCGGGTGCTAATGGCTTTAACTTATTAAAACCATTTTCTGATGCAGACGTAGAGTCTGTTGCTTATGTTCCGTTTGAAAAGAACAAATCGTCTCAAAATAACTTTTCATTTAATCTATCAGGTTCAGCAATGGATCTTCCAGCAGGTACATTAGACTACTCTGCAGGTATTGAATACACGAAACAAACCTTCGCTACTAATTCTGATACAGAAAGTAAAAAAGGTGCGATTTTGACAACCGGTGGTTCTTCTGGCGCAGGTGCGCGTGATTTCACTTCTTTATATACTGAGATGCGTGCTGATGTTACAGAAACATTAGTTCTTAATGCAGCTTTGCGTTTTGATGATTATAGTGATTTTGGAAGCAACCTTACACCTCAAGTTAGCCTTGAATATAGACCTAATGATGAGCTATTAGTTCGTGCTACATATGCTGATGTATTCCGTGCACCAGATATGCAACGAGTTTACGGTGACCCATCTAATGGTTTTGCTACAGTTATTGACTTTAAACGTTGTGAAGAGCTAGGTGGTGTACCTGGTACAGAGCTTGCTGGCTTTACAGAATGTCATGAACACCACATAGATTCTATTACTGGTGGTAATAAGGACCTTAAAGCTGAAACAGGCTACAGTGTTAACCTAGGTGTTGTTTATGGTACAGAAGCTTTCGATGCAACTATTGATGTATGGAAGTGGGAACTGGACGATATGGTGGACTCTGTTAGCTCTACTCGTATTGCTGAAGAGTATCAAACTTATGGTAATAATATTACCCGTGATGCAAATGGTTCTATCACATTGATAAATGCTACGGCTCAAAATCTTTCATTCTCAACAGTATCTGGAGTCGATTTTGATACAGGTTATCGTTTTGATATGAATGATTTAGGTATGATACGCGTAGGTTTACGTGGTACTTATTTACTTAAATCTGAATCAAAACTTGATGCGACTTCGCCTGTAAGAGATGAATTAAATGATTTCGGACTATTACCTGAGCTGAAATTAAATACTTCTATTGTATGGAATATGGAAGACATAAAAGTAAGTATATTTGGTCGCTATACCGACGGTGTTGGTGGGACTAATTATAATAGCTTAAAAGATTCCACGAATAATGCTGTAAATGGTGGAGACATTACTGTTGCATCTCATCTTGTATGGAACGCATCAGTAAAGTATAACTATAACGAGAACTTTGATATTTTAGTTGGTTCATCAAACATATTCAATAAAGGCCCTAATGGAGATCCATCGGATGCTTCATGGCCGCATTACCCAAGAGAATTGTATAATGCTAATGGACGTTCAGTTTACGCTCAATTTGATTTCAGATTTTAATTTGAAATAGATAATTTAGAGATAAATTAATATTGAAAGAGGCTAAAAAATTATATTTTTTAGCCTCTTTTTTAATGGCTCAATTTTACTATCCAATATGGTTAGATTATATCTATGGTATGCAGGTAAGATTTTATGCTTGTTTGTTGCATATTAATAATTTTATTTATTACTTTATGAATTGAAGTTTAAATGTCATAGAAGTAATTTACCAAAACCCTATTATTAAAAGCCCTAGATTCAAATTGTAAGTGCATAACTTGTTTTGACTAGATTAAGTGGTCAGTTGCTCATAAGCTAACTGCTTTTTCTCCGGCAAGAGATTTTACAATGAGACATTACAAACAACTGACCTATGAGCAAAGATGCCATATCGCTATTCTAAAGAAAAGCGGTTTTACGCAACAAAGTATTGCTGAGCTAACTAATTTATCGCAATCTATGATTTCAAGAGAGCTTTCTAGAAATACAGGCAAGCGAGGTTACAGATACAAACAAGCTCATGAGCGGGCTTTGTCTCGCCGAAGAAGTGCAAGAAAACCACTTAAGATGACACTTGAAATGATGGCTTTAATTACCCAGAAGCTTAATGAGAAGTGGAGTCCTGAACAAATAACGGGATGGTTGCGCAAGGAAAATAAACAATCTGTCAGTCATGGTAAGACAAACCGAGGACAAATAAAAAATCGCGTTAGCATTGAAGAACGTCCACAAATAGTTGATGAGAAAGGCCGTATCGGAGATTGGGAAATAGATACCGTCATAGGTAAAGGCCATCGAGGCGCCCTTGTTACCATTGTAGAGCGGGTCACCCAATTCACTGTATCAACTCAGGTGGCAGGAAAAACAGCACAAGCCGTCACTGCGGCGACGATAGAACTATTAAGGCCATATAGGTCAGCGCTTCATACCATCACGGCTGACAATGGAAAAGAGTTCGCTTATCATGAGCAAATCACAAAGGCATTAAGTGTTCCTGTTTATTTTGCTCACCCTTATCACTCATGGGAGCGCGGGTTGAATGAAAACACGAATGGATTACTACGCCAGTATTGGCCGAAGAGCACAGATTTTAAGGCGGTAACACCAGCGCAAGTTATACCAGTACTTGAGCAACTTAATAATCGTCCGAGAAAGACACTTGGATTTGAAACGCCTGCAAAATTGATGCAGGATCACTTGGCGGCTAAAGCCGCCTAAACGTTATGCACTTCAGATTTGAATCCGCGACCTATTTTTTCTCATTAGTTACAAACTATGGCCTCATCAGAGAAAAGCGGTGGAACGTATCGTTTACATTTTAGAGGAATTAATGATCCCGCAGTTATTGTATTACTATTTGCGCGGATCACCAAAGCATTGGCAATTGTTCAGGCAAGGGTATAAAAAATATTGATCCCTGCCACCACTTCTAGACCATTGTATTTTCTTAGACAATCATGGAATTATTTTTCATTCTTTATTTCTAGGTGAATAGTTTTCTTCACAGAATCCGCTTATACTAAAATAGAATATTAAAGTAAATCTAACCAAATAAATTTAGCGAGATATAGATGAAAGAAGTCCGATCTTTTATTAAAACAGCATCATTAACAGAGCTTGAAAAAGCTCAACAGCTTATCAATGATGCAATTTCAAAATATACCCAGCAACAAAAAGCAAAACAGGAAGTTTTGGAGCTTTTAAAAGAAAAAGGACTTACGCTAGAAGATTTACAAGATGGGGCATCTGACAAACGTACTAAAGTTAAGCCTAAGTACCGCATGGAACTTAATGGTGAGACTATTGAATGGACAGGCCGTGGCCGTCGTCCTAAAGCGTTTGAAGGTGTTGAGCTTGAGAAATTTTTAGCCTAAAGCTAAATATAAGAGAAGCTTCGGCTTCTCTTTTTTGTTTACTCCTCAATAAAATATAATTAAAGTTTAAAACTCCCAGCTATTATTTGCTAAAATCTCTTCACTCAAACCTATTTGTTTTCCCATGAGCTATAAACTAAGACCTTACCAGCAAGAAGCCGTAGAACGCACCGTTTTACACTTTAGAAAGAGTAATGATCCTGCCGTTATTGTGCTACCGACCGGTGCAGGTAAAAGCCTTGTTATTGCTGAACTTGCCCGTATTGCTAAGCAAAAAATATTAGTACTTGCTCATGTCAAAGAGTTGGTAGAGCAAAATTCGCAAAAATATAAAAGTTTTGGTTTAGAGGCGAGTATATTTTCAGCAGGTTTAAAAGAAAAGTCATTAAACCATCAAGTAACCTTTGCCAGTGTGCAATCACTTTCTCGTAATTTAAATAAATTAAATGAGCATTATTCGTTACTTATTATTGATGAATGCCACAGGGTAAATGGGGATAAAAAAAGCCAGTACGGAAAAGTAATAAGTAGTTTAAAAGAATATAACCCTCAGTTAAAAGTATTGGGTTTAACAGCAACACCTTATCGGCTAGGAACGGGGTGGATATACCATCATCATTATCATGGCTTTGTTAAAGGGACTAATGAAAGCCCGTTTAAAAGTTGTATTTTTGAATTACCACTCAGGTATATGATCAAACATAATTATTTAACGCCGCCAAACGAAGTTGATGCAGCGATTAGCCATTATGATTTTTCGTCTTTAGATAGCAATGCATTTGGGCAATATACGACTGATGATATGAATGCGCTTTTAAAAAACAGTGAGCGCGCAACGAAAGCGATATTACAGCAAGTAATTCAATACAGTGAAGAGCGTGAAGGTGTTATGGTTTTTGCAGCCACGGTAATGCATGCTCAGGAAATATTAAGCTACCTACCAGCTCATCAAAGTGCACTTATAACAGGTGATACGCCAAACACTGAGCGCGATAAAATCATTAAGCAATTTAAAGCTAAGCAATTAAAGTATCTAGTTAATATATCGGTACTAACAACCGGCTTTGATGCGCCACACGTCGACTTTATAGCTATTTTAAGACCTACAGAATCAGTTAGTTTATATCAACAAATTGTGGGGCGAGGTCTCAGGTTATCTGAATCAAAAACGGATTGCTTAGTAATAGATTATGCTGGCAATGGTTTTAATTTATTTCACCCAGAAGTAGGCGATAAAAAAGGCGATAGTGATAATGAACCTGTGCAGGTACTTTGTCCTGGCTGTGGTTTTGCGAATATATTTTGGGGTAAAACTGATTCTGCAGGAAAAGTAATAGAGCACTTTGGCAGGCGCTGTAAAGGGCTGTTAGAAGACGATGATGGGCATAAAGAGCAGTGCGATTATCGTTTTAGGTTTAAAGAGTGTGAGCAGTGCGGTGCCCAAAATGATATTGCTGCACGTAAATGCCATGATTGCGGCGCGGTAATGGCCGACCCTGATGATAAGTTACGTAATGCATTAAACTTAAAAGACGCACTTGTGCTTCGATGTAGTGGGTTATCGGTAACTCAAATTAAAGATGAGCTTATTAAAGTAACGTATTTTGATGAAGATGGTGCAAGTTGCGATGAAGTATATAATCTCGCAAATAAAGGCGGGCAATTTATATTTAATAAGCAATTTGGTCAACGTGTGGGGCTTGGGCAAACACCTATTAATTTTAAAACTGCAGAGCAAGTAGTAAACGCACAATTTGAATTAGTACCACCGGATTTTGTTATTGCACGAAAAAGCAAAAAATATGGTTGGAAAGTAGCTGATAAGCTATTTGACTATAAAGGGGGTTTTAGAAAGGCAAATCAGTTAAGCCGCTAAGCTTAACTGATAGAGTACATTGAACTAATACAATTAAAAGGCGATTAAGCCTCGTCACCGTCCATTAATCCCCAGCCATCACCGTATCCATTAAAGCTATTAGCAATACCTTCAATGTATTGCTCTGCTTGTCCTAGAAGGGTGTGCTCTGGCACCATTTGTACTTGAGTGATAACTTCCCAAACGCCAGTGTCTTTACATTTTTCAAGCTCAGCATTTTGAACTAATGCATCAGAGACTATTTCTTTAGCAAATTTTTCAGCATCGGCTTCTTGTTCAAATAAAATAAAAAAATCGACTTGGTGCATTTTATTTAAATCAATGCCAGCAGCGGCTATTTCGGCTAAAAGTTGGCCGTTATCATCATCAGGGAATTGCATTAAAAACTCATTTAAAATTAATTTTTTATTCGTAGGCACTATTGTAACTAAAATATTGCCTTAACGCGTACTAATTTTAATTATGCTGATATTTATTCAAAGTTAAATTTACGCGTTAGATTGTTATTAAGTTAATGTGTTGCTCATTATGGCTATGCTAATATGCGGGTAATTAACCAGTTTTTTGTAAGATATTAAAAGTAAGGATATTTACTTGTTTATTAAGTTTTTACGTTGCATGTGTGTTGTGAGCGCTTTAATTGCGACAAATAGCTATGCGGCAGAAAAAGTCATAGAAGATTACGAAATTGAAGGGTTAAGTGGCGATTTAGAAAATAACGTAGCTCTTTACCTCAAGCAGTTAATTGGCGAGAAGCCAACCCGTACACTTCGCCGTTATGCTCAAAAACAAGTACAAAATAGCATCAAAGCACTTGGCTATTATAGCCCGACCGTCGAGGTTATTTATGATAAAGACGACAGCGAACTAATTGTTAAAGTTGAACGGGGGCCTGCAACTCGCATAGAAGCAATTAATATTACGCTAAACGGTGATGGTCAAAGCGATACCCAATTACAGGCATTGATTAAAAGCAATCACTTAAAGCAAGGTGATGTTTTAAATCATGGTAAATATGACTCTGCTCATAAAAAAATAGAATCTATGCTACTAGAGCTAGGTTATTTTGATGCTAAGTGGCCAGCGCGCAAATTAGAAGTATCGCTTAAAAAAAATAGTGCTGTTATTACTTTCATAATTGATACCGGAGTTAGGTATCAGTTTGGCGATATACAAATTGCCAGTAGTACACCCGCTGAAAAATACATACGCTCTATAGCGCCTTTCTCGCAGGGCCAACCTTATAAATCAACACATATTGCTGACTATAACTTGGATTTATCAAGTACCCCTTATTTTGCCAGTGTACGTGTTTATGCTGACATTGCAGCGCGCAAAAACAGCCAAGTACCGATTAAAGTTGAAGTATTACCCAAGCCAGCTAACAGCTATGAAATTGGCGGTGGTTTTAGTACTGACCTAGGGCCCAAGGTGCGTTTTAAATGGAGTAAACCGTGGATCACAGAAGACGGCCATTACCTCGAAACTAATTTAAATGTGGCACAAAAGCAGCAAGATATTTCCATGGCTTATACAATACCGGTTGATGATCCTAATGATGATTTATGGCGATTCTCTGTCGGTTATAAATTAGAAGATGAACTCACAAACGACACTTACAGTGAAATATTAACAGGGCAAGTTCAGCGCCAATGGTTAACCGAAAATAAATGGGTGCGTACTGCATTTTTACGCCGCGACCAAGAAACCTACCGTATTGGTGATGAAGACGAAGAAAGTACCGAAATGTTAATGCCGGGCATTAGCTACGCGCGCAAAAAATCAAAAGGCGGCACGACTCCTTATTGGGGAGAGCAGTGGCTTATATCTGCTGAGTTTGGCTTAGATGATGTGCTTTCGAGTACTAATCTGATTAGGGTGCAAATGCAACATGCATGGCTACGCACTTATTTTGACCGCCACTTGGTGTTTTTAAAAGCGAATGTGGGAGCAATGCTTGTTGATGATATTAACAACGTGCCATTTTCACTTCGGTTTTACGCAGGTGGCGATCAAAGCGTTCGTGGTTTTGCGTACCAATCAATTTCGCCTGAGAACGATGACGGCGAGCTAATAGGTGGTAAGTATTTACTATCGGGCACGATGGAATATAACTACCAGTTTGCTAAAAATTGGCGAGCAGCTTTATTTGTTGATGGTGGTACTGCGACTAATGATTTTTCTGATGATTTTGAAGTAGGTGCTGGTTTTGGTTTTCGCTATTTAACACCCGTTGGCCCAGTGCGTATAGACCACGCTTGGGGATTAACAAAAGAAAGTAAAAGCACACGTTTAAGTATTACCATAGGGCCAGAAATTTAATGTCAGTATTAAAAAAGATAACAGCCGCCGTAAGTGCTATTTTTGTCACGTTAGTTGTTGCACTATTTTGTTTGTTATTTACCGCACCCGGTAATCAATTTATTGCTTATAGTGCAAACAAAGCGGTAGATGGACTACATATTGAAATTAAAGATGGTCGTTTTATTTATAATGATGCCTTTAATGTACGCTTTGCTAGCAACGGATTGGACTTTAATGCACAACAATTGAAAATTGATTTGTTTTGGTGGCAGTGCGATGGAATTTGTATAGATAACTTAAGTGCTAAATCTATAAATTTAACATTACCAAAAACTGCAGAGTCACAAGAAGAAGCCCCGACAGAGCCGCTTGAAAAAATCAGCTTACCTTTTAATATTGCTGTAAAAAACATTGCGATCAATAAATTTACGCTAGAGCATCCAAGTGCAAACGTAAGCGTTAATAATTTTAAACTCTCAGCAAAAGCAGAGGGTTCAAAGCTGACGGTTAAAAGCCTGAATATTCCCACCATACTTGTTGCCTTAAAAGAGCAAGAACAAGATGCGAAAACACAAATGGCGCAAAATACTCAAGCGCCTTTAACGCACCTACCCGCATTGCCTAATATAGAATTTACTTCGCCACTTGATTTAGTTGTTGAAGACTTTGAAATTGCTAAAATTACGATTGAGCAAAACGAAGCCCAACATGTTATTGAAAACATCTCGCTGCAATTAAGTGTGGAAGATGCGGTTATTAATTTAGAGTCATTCTCAGCAAAGTATGAACAGTGGCAGCTTAATACGCATCTTAACGCTGAGCTTGCAGGGAATTTGCCCGTGAAAGGGGATGTTGTTTTACAAAGTGATGAGCACCAAGCCAATTTACAGTTGAATGGTGACTTATCAAATCTAAACTTAAATTTAGAAACACAGGGGCAATATCCGCTTAGTTTAACGGCAACGGCAAATTTTAAGCAAAAAAACTATCCGTTTGAGTTAAATGGAAAAATTAAGCAATGGCTTATTGATGCACAAAGTAATGAGCTTAAAGTGCGAAATGTAAGCCTTAACGCACAAGGTAATGCCGACGATTATCAGCTTAGCCTACAGGGGAGTAGCCAATTAGGCGCGTACCCAGCTGTTGACTTAAATACCCAATTAAAAGGCAGTCTCACCAAAGCAACTTTACAAGCGCTAAGCATTAAAGCAAACGAAAGCAGTGCAACTATAAAAGCCAATGTTGATTGGCAAAAAGGCATACAGGCTAACTTTAATGGCACGCTTGCTAACTTAAAAGCGCAGTATTTAACTGATGCCGCTACCAGTGATATTTCAGGACAGTTTAAAGGCTCGTTTAATGCAGCTGACGACAAGTGGCAGCTACAAATGAATAATACAAAGCTAAACGGGTTACTTAACAATGTGCCACTAGAATTTGCCTCAAATTTTAAGCTCGACAACACGTTAAAAGCTAATATTGATAGCTTTTATTTAAGTAGCGGCACCAATAAATTAGCACTAAGCGGGCAAGTTGATGATACTTGGCAAGTTGATGGCAAAGTAACGCTAAAAAGTGATGAAAAAGCTAATATTCCATTTACTGCCAACGGCAACGCAAATTTAAAAGTGAGAGGGGAAAGGTTAACGCCCTCTGTTGATTTAGCACTAATACTAGATCGCTTTATTTTTGATGAAATAAATATTAATAAATTATCAGTAAAAGGGCAGTTAGATACCGCAGCCGATTGGCAAACCGATGTTTCGGTAAGTGTTGGTTCGGCGCTTGTAGCCGAACAGCAAATTAATAGCGTTAAAATTGATATTAGCGGCGACAAAACAGATCACCAACTTACGGCATCTATAGATGCCGAGCAAGGCAGTGTAGAGCTTGAAGTTAATGGCAAAATTAATAATACGACTTGGAATGGCGAGCTTAGTAATGTAACGCTCAGCAATAAAAAGCTTAGTTTTAGTAACACTAGAAATATTGCCATTATGGTTAATACGCAAAGTGGCGACTTTGATGTAAGTGCACATTGTTGGGCATCTAAGCAAAGTGAATTATGTATAGACACCTTAGCGCAATCAAAAAACCTCGGTCAGCTAAATGCTAAACTAAGCAACTTAGCACTTGAGGAGCTTAAGCACTTTTTACCTAATAGCATTCGTACTCGCGGTAATATAGCTGGCGATGTAGCACTTAATTGGCAAAGCGGTGCGCTTAAAACATTACGCGCAAATATCGATTCTAGCGACTTAGAAGCAGTGCTAACCTCGGAAGAAGATCGTTTTAAATTACCAATCGAAACTCTAACTATTAGTGCGTTTTCGGATTCTCAAATTGGCAAGCTTGAAGCTAATTTAGAATCAAGTGTGCTTGGTAAAATAAACACACACATTAATATCGATGATATACAAAATACGCAAGCGCTCAACGGCACTATTAATATTGATAAAATACTCCTTTCAGACTTACAACCATTTCTTGAAACCCTTGAGCAGTTAAAAGGTGATATTAGCGGAAAAGTCGCGTTAGCAGGTACGTTAAAAGATCCGTTATTAAATGGCGAGCTTAATGTGAGCGATATTAGTTTAGAGGGCGAGCAACTACCTATAGCGCTGCAAAAATCAAATATAAACGTATTGTTTGATAAAACAACGGCCACAATAAAAGGCAACTTAAACGACAATCAGGGCGGTAAAATAAATCTAACCGGTGACGTTGATTGGCAAGGTGCACAACCTGCTGTAAATGTTGCGGTAGTTGGTGAGCAGTTTTATGTACGCGCGCAGCAAGGGGTCACTTTTAAAGTATCGCCGGATTTAAAAATAGGCTTGGCTAATAATGCACTCAAGCTTGCTGGTGAGGTAGTTGTGCCTTACGGTCGTATAATGATTGAAGAGCTCCCAGAGGGCGCAGTGCAAGTTAGCGATGATGAAATTATTGTTGATCAAAAAACCGAGGCCACCGAAACAGTTCCATTTGATTACGACATAGATTTAAAAGTGATTGTTAAAAACGATGTAAAAGTAGAATCGTTTGGCTTGGAATCAAAAGTTGCGGGTGATTTAGCCATAAAAATGAGTCAAGGCGCACCAATTATAGCCACAGGTGAGCTTAACTTAATTGAAGGTACTTACTTAGCCTTTGGGCAAGATTTAATAATCAGCACCGGGCAAGTAGGTTTTAGCGGTTCAATTGAACAACCATTTTTAAATATTAAAGCAATACGTAACCCCGATACGACTGCAAATGGTGTCATTGCAGGGGTTACGCTCACGGGTAATGTTGAACAACCAACGCTCAAAATATTTTCTGAGCCTGCGATGGATCAAGCTCAAGCACTTGCATATTTACTTAATGGCCAACCTTTAGGCGATGGAGAAAGTTCGTCAAGCGATGCTATGCTCACACAGTTATTACTCTCTCAAGGTGTTAGCCGCAGCGAAGGAGTTGTTTCTAAGGTAGGTGAAACCTTTGGGCTGTCAGATGTAAGTTTAAGCTCATCAGGTAGTGGTGATAGCACCAAAGTAGAAATATCAGGTTACGTAGCACCCAGCTTACAAGTTAAATATAGCGTGGGTGTATTTGATTCGCTCAGTGAAGTGGCTGTGCGTTATCAGTTACTTTCACAGTTATACATAGAAATAACGAGCGGCCTATATCAAAATGTTGATGTGCTATATAAGTTTGATTGGGAATAACCAAAACTATAATAATTATAAGGATATAAGCGATGAAAAAAATTATATTGCCGACTCTGCTTAGTGTTTTATTAAGCGGTTGTGCTCAACAACTAGGTAATGGTGTTGCTAATCAAGAGCTACCTTTATTGAGCGCGAGTGAGGTAATTGCGAGTGCAACAGATAATGACTGGCGAGTAGTGAACGCTCAAAATATTTTAAAGGTAACGCTGCCAACGGGCGATGCGTATATTGAACTTAATGAACAGCTTGCCCCAAAGCACGCTCAAAACATTAAAAAGTTAGCGCGAGAAGGGTTTTATAAAAACACCAGCGTTTATCGGTTTGTTGAGGGTTTTGTAGCGCAAGGTGGCGACAGCTCGGGTAAAAAGCTAATTAAAACGGCAGATAAAACAGTCCCTGCTGAGTTTTATTTAACAACAAACAAACCACTTTTAATTACTGAGCTAAATGGCGACGGATATGCACCAGTTACCGGCTTTTTAAACGGCTTTGCAGTAGCTCAAAACTCAGCACATACGCAAACATGGCAAGTGCATTGTAGTGGCGTGTTTGCAATGGCGCGCGACAACGATATAAATAGTGCGAGCACGGAGTTTTTTGTAACAATAGGGCAAGGCCCGCGCTACCTTGATAAAAATATTACGGTGTTTGGTCGAGTGCTAGAAGGTATAGAGCATTTTAACCGTTTAGCGCGCACACCAACTGAAGGAAAAGCATTTAACCCAATTACTAATATACAAGTCCTTGGCGATGTACAAAGTGATAAAAGTATATTTAAAGTGATGAAAACAAACTCATCAGTGTTTAAAAACTTAATCAGTGCTCGTAAAAACCGTGTTGAACCATGGTTTGTTAAAGCACACAACTACGTTGATGTGTGTGGTATGGCCATACCCACTAAGCGCGAAGTTATACCAATTCCAATAAATAGCTGATCTATTTTACTTGCTAAAACAACCCATTTTTTTGTTGTAAATTTCGCAAAGGGAACAACCATTTACATCAATTTACGCCTAGAACTGAATTATTTTTTCGGCGTAAAATTTAGATCACATACTTAATGGAATTGGTATTAATTAAAGAATGTAAAAAAGGAGCCTAGGCTCCTTTTTAATACTCATATTCCAGTTTAAAATAACCTACTGACGATTAATTTTAACTGCAAATGGCGTATCGTTATAATGCGTAGAGCGATACGGGTTTATATCAAGCCCACCGCGACGAGTGTAACGCGCGTAAACCTCTAACTCTTTAATATTAAGTTGTGTTGTTAAATCGCTATAAATACGTTCAACACACTGCTCATGAAATTCGTTATGCGTTCTGAACGAAATTAAATAACGCAGTAACGATTCGCGGCATATTTGCTCGCCTGTGTATCGTATAATTACACTTGCCCAGTCAGGCTGGGAGGTAATTAAACAGTTTGATTTAAGTAAATGGCTGTAGAGCGTTTCTGTTACTACGTTATCATTCTTTGCTTTAAGTGAATTAGCATCAATATCGTAATTATTAATCTCAATATCTAAATCATCAATACATTCACCTGGCAGCGCTGTACACGGTAAGCAATTGTAATCATCAGGATTATATAAAGTCACTTTGACAGGGCTGTTAACTGCGTTTGATAAATCATCAATTAAATGCTGTTTTACTATATCAATGCTTTCAAATCGGGTTTGGTTAAAGCTATTTAAATAAAGTTTAAACGACTTTGACTCAATAATATGGCTGCTTTGGCATTCAAAGGTAAATAAGGCCACGGCAACTTGCGGTTTACCTTTATTGTTTAGCCATGAAAGCTCGTAACCTGTCCAAATGTCTTGGCCTTTAAATGGAAGCTCTGCTTCGTCAATATTTAAAGCATCACGATTTAGTTTGCGCGCAATAGGGAAAAGCAAGCTTGGCGTGTACACATCTACATACTCAGTAGATTGGCCTAATACGCTACCTTTAAGGTCTGGAGAATTGCTGTAATCTGTCATGTTTGCTCTTAAATAGTTACAATAGGGACATTATATCTAATTTAAATGAGTTTCACAGTATGTCTGTTGCATTGCTTATAGAACAACTTCATCAAACATTTAGCGAAAATACCCTTAAAAACACTACAAAGTACCCACTTATTGCGCACGACGAGCAATGGCCAAGCCCATGTGAAGTTGGTGAGGTTGACGAGCAAGGAAACATTCAATGGCAGGGCGCGCGTCAGCAACCTGCAGGTTCGCTTAATGATTTAGCCAGTGCACTAGAACTTGAGTTTCCAAAAGCGCTTAGCGAGCTATACGGGCATATGTACGGTGGAAGTATTTTAGCAAGTATTGATGGGCATCAGGTTGAATTACTACAAGCATGGAACGAAGAAGACTTTCATTTGCTACAGCAAAATATAACGGGCCATGTTTTAATGAAACGCAAGCTCAAGCAACCAGAAACAGTATTTATTGGTTTAACTGATCAAGATGATTTACTAGTAAGTGTATTGGTGCACACTGGTGAAGTATGTTTAGAGCACGTAGGCAAAAAAACACACCATGTACTTGCACCTAACATTAATGCTTTTTTAAAGGCATTAGAGGTTTAAAACGTGTTTAATAAATCAGCTTAGCGTCATCACTAAGCTGATTTTAAGCACTCATTAAAGTGGTTACTGAAAATCCCACGATATATTAGACACTAAGCCACATGGCTCACACCTAAAGTCGAATAACCCAAACCACGATTCAGGTAATTTCCAGTCGCCATGACAACTAGGGCATTTTCGTTCAAGTTCAGACGCTTTATCTACGCCGCCTACACGGTATAAATAATAATAGGTTGGCTTTTTAGTTAAAAAACTAATTCGCTTTGTTATGTCTTTTCCACGTCTATATAGGTCGCTTTGGACACTCGATATTTCTTCAAGTGCCGGAAACTCACAACGGGTTGCGCCATTAATTTGAATTTGATCGCAGGCTTGCCAATCTTCTTGCCATTTTATAAGCGTTTTATAGTCACCATTAGCAATTGCCGGAATACGAAATAGCGGCACAGGCAAAAAGTCATCACCACAATAAAGCGGGCTGCACGTATGCACATAGGTTGTATATAAAATATAACTTGATGGTTCTTTGCAGCAATCAGCGCCGTTGGAGTGAATATCTTGTCCAATTACTTTTACTTTTGGCGCAAGTAGCCCAGCACTATGTAACTTTTCGATACTGTGCTTAACAAACGGGCTGTTATTTAGCGGGTGCATTGCATCTTCAGTAGGGCACATTACGCGGGTAATAAAAAATCCATCTTTTAAAACGGTTGGAAATTCTTCCCCCATTATTTGACCATTAAAACGCAGTGCATTTACTAAGCGATTTATTGCTTGTTCGGCTTGTTCTAGGGTGGTGTCTTGGTAGCAATCAAAAGTTAAATCAACAACGAACATTTATAGTCTCAAATTATTTTTGTTCTAGCAGCGCAAGAAGTTTATCGAGTTTTTGCTCAATTCTATCTAATTGACTTGTTTTAAGCTCAGTATTATCTGACTGCTGTGGGTTTCTCATGAAGTTATTAATTGAATCAGGATTGTTTTTATATTGGCTTACTGCTGCAATAATCATCGGCATTGGAACCGGTTGCGCCAAACGGCTTTTAGTTAGTGCTACAGTAGGGGTTTTGCCTTCATCGAGAAGGGCTTTGATTGCATCAAATACAACTGAATTCATTAGATATATAACTCTTTAATAAAATAAATACGCAGCATATAAATGCTGCGCAAATGCTATGTTAGCAATAAATAAGGGAGGGTACATTAAATAAAATTACTTACTTTGACGAATGCGTACATCTAACTCGTCAATTACTTCACTCCAATCTCCATCTTCTGCAAGGGATTCAGCTAAAAAGTGTTGTTGTGCTTCATCCCAAAAAGAAGCTTCTTGGAGTCGTGTTGTGTCTTCTAATTCATGTGAGGCAATAAACGCATCTATTTGCTCATCACTATTTGGTAATCCAAGCTGTGCAAAAAGTGTGTTAATGTCGTGTTTTGTCGTATCCATGATATTGCTCCTTTAAATGAATGAAAACTCATACTAGTGCCTAACTGTACCTCTTGCTAGTTAAACTCTCGCTGAATTTACGGTTAATAATTTTAGGTATATAGTTAGGTTTAAAGTTAAACAGCCTATAGCTAAAATAATAAAGGAAATACAATGAGTGTAACCACACCAGCTGATACGTTCAGCGTACAGTATTTAGCTGCAGAAGATATTAGTACTGCAGCGAGCCTAATTTATCAGGCTTATCATGACGATCCTGTATTACTAAACATGCTTAGCTACAATGACGAAAATAAATCAGTTTACGAAAAAAAACTACGATCATTAATTCGCGAAGAACTCAGTAGTTTTTGGCAAGAAAAACAGCCACTAATTGGCCTATACCGCAACGATAAATTAAAAGCAGTAGCGTGTGTATTTGAATCTAATAGCCAATTACAAGCGCAGCGTTATTGGCACTGGCGTTTAAAATTAATGCTGAGTGCGGGCTACTTGCAAACAAATCAATTAATAGATAAAGAACAAACAATTAGAGACGCGCTTAAACAGAAAGGTAATTACTATTTTTTAGCTTTTATTGCCGTAGATCCGCATTTTCATGGGCAAGGATTTGGCCGTTACTTACTACGTGGGCTGGATGACTTAGTTAAATGTAACGCTGAGTCAACAGGGATGGCTGTATTTGTAACACGTAAGGAGCACATTGAATTTTTTAAAACTGAAAAGTTTGAAGCATTTAAACACCTTACTTTTAACCAAGTAGAGGGCGAATTACTGTTTAAATCAATAATTGAGCCAGCTATTTAAAATTATAATGTAAGCCAATGCGCCCAAACGGACATAAGGCCGTGAGACATCTCTTACATTGTTGTGAGCATAATCAGTTTAAGGCTACTATTAAGTGGCTTTTTTTAATTTAAGTTGCTGTTATTAAATGTTTATTTTGTTTTTTTTATTTTTGTGACGCTTATTTATTTAATGTTAAGTCCTATTACTCACACTCGTTTGCTTTAAACTTTACTTTGTCAAGAAGACATAGCTCAATGATTGAGTTACTGCCAAGGATATGGAATAGGCAACGTAGCGGACGCTAGCAGGAAGCAAAAAGGACAAGTTAACAAGGAAAGCAAGGACGAATAGGAAGTGCAAGGTGCGCTAAAGTAGCAGGAGCTACTTAAAGGATTACCACGGATGATGCTAAAGGATATAGCCAAGCGTTAGATTACGCATAGGCCAAGGTGGCGAGAGGACATAGCAGGATGCAAAAGTGGCAGGAGCTACTTCAAAGGATTACCAGGGATGATGCTACAGGATGTAGCTAAGCGTTAGTTTGCGTGGATTTGCCAAGATGGTTATGGATATTGCAGGATGCAATGTGAGGGTAGATAAGGCTGTTTACTCGTTCAGGGGATGATAATACGGATTAATAGATAACGGATATCTAGCAGGATGCAGTCCAATTGGGGCGTAACTTTAGTTACGCCTTAGTTTTTTGTGTTTGAGTAAATTTAATTTAGCCCTAAATTAAATCCATTTATATTTTATGGGGTGGAACAACCACACTTTTCAAAAACTCATTTTCCATAATTAACACACCTTGATAAGCATTTTCACCGTCACTTGAAAACTCAAATATAAATTCACTTTTAATGCCTGGCTTGCCGCTCTTTAAAAAACCAAAGCGGCGTTTTGTGCATGCAACACTCATTAACTGCACCTGCAGTTGCTCACTTTGACGTTTAGCATGAACGTTCGCCGCTTCAGCAACCTTTCGGTTAAGCCAAAATAAGTAAATTACACTACCAATAAGTATGAACGTCCATAAACTTGCCATTTAAGAGAATAACCTTCCAATTGCACGCGCGAGGGTTTCGCTACGATTTTCTTTACGTAATAAGCCTAATAAATGCGGGCGAATAGTCGGTATTGCAACTAAGTCAGCAAAAATACTTGGAAACAATTCTTCAATTTTTTGATGATGCGCGCAATTATCCATAAATACATGTAAGCGTTCAGGGTTTTCTAATTGCTTAAAACACCGCCCAGCTATTGTTAGTAACACGTCAGAGTCGTGCCTCACTGTTGAGCTTAGTACAGTGTCGACTAATTGAGCGCATAACCCTTGAGCTTGACCTTTTGAAATTGATCTTAGTGCTGCGGTTATAGCCACTGTGTCGTTGTCACTAATTGCACCCTGCGTGTAATCAACAAGTAACTCACTCATTGATGTTGGTATTTCAACGTGTTCAAGCATGGCACTGAGTGGCTGTAGTACTTCAATAGGTAAATGCGCCCATGCTTTTTGCAGATTACTTAAGTTTGTATCTCTGTCTAAGCGTAGTGCAAAATCGGCAATACCCTGTAGTGCAACACTTTGCCAATTATCAAAACCAATTTTACCGCTAAAGTAAAGCTGTGCATGCTCGTAATACTGCGACGCAGGCTGTTTTAATAGTACTTTTACTTGGGCGTTAAATGCCGCTAATTTATTTGCGTTTGGCGTAAAAACATAAGGATTATTATCAAGTTTTCCATCGGCTTGTTCGCCTGTAATTTCAGTGCCTAGCGCTTGAATAACCATATCAGCAAAGTGATCGCGGCTAGCACTTACCAGCATACTTTGCTCATCAAGTGGAAACTTTAAAAACCATACATAAGGTTCTTTACTGGCTTTAGTATCCCAAAATTGAATAGCGAGCCATGCATGACCAGCAAGTGGATAAGGGTAAGGCACTTGAGCTTGTTCAATAGCTAAAAATTGTTTTTTATCAAGCTTAGTAATGTGCCTGCCAATATCAAAAGCACGCCACTGAGTACCCGCACCATCTAAAAGCTGACCTAATGTAGCTATTTGATCACTCATTGTTTTCTCAACTGTTTTTACTGCAAAATTACATTAATTATACGTCATAGCCGCCTATGAGGGAACAGGGTATAATTGCATTACATATATAAAAGAGGGTGGTTATGTACCAGCAAACCCAAACTTATTTAGTGCAGCTAACGGCACTTTTACAAAAACACGCGCTTTGGCAAAGTGGGCCAATAGACGCTGAGGCACTGCTTTCAAATACTCCTTTTTGTCACGATACAATGGCATTTGAGCAGTGGTTACAGTTTGTATTTATTGAAAAAATACAGCAATTAATAACACATAGGCAACCACTGCCGCGTAACTTTGCTATTGCCCCTATGGCGCAAATGACACTTGTGAATAAAGCCGGAAGCGATGAAATAATTGAATTACTAACAGCCCTTGATACCTTTTTAGGAGAACCAAATGAGTGAGCGTCCAGCGCCTATTGAATATGGCGAGCTGACTATTTTGTATCAAGATGAAAACTATGTGGCTATAAATAAGCCTTCAGGTTTATTAGTGCATCGCTCGTTTTTAGATAAACACGAAACCCAGTTTGCTATGCAAATGTTGCGCGACCAGCTAGGGCAACATGTATTTCCAGTACATAGGCTCGATAGACCTACGTCGGGCGTATTACTGTTTGCATTGAGCTCGGAAGCTGCTCGCGATATGAACCAGCTATTTATTGAAGGTACCATTGCTAAGCGCTATTTAGCCTTAGTGCGCGGTTTTGCGCCAGAGTCAGTATTTTTAGATAAACCGCTTAAAGAAGAGCTGGATAAAATAGCCGATAAATTTGCAGATCAAGACAAAGCACCACAAGAAGCGCAAACCCAGTTTAATTGCTTGCACCAAGTTGCACTGCCTATTCCTATTGGTAAGTACCCAACAGTGCGTTACTCGTTAGTTGAGTGTTTTCCAAAAACAGGGCGCAAGCATCAAATTCGCAGGCACTTAAAGCACTTATCACTGCCTATCATTGGTGATGTAAATCACGGTGATAACCAGCATAATCAATTTTTTAGGGATCATTTTGAGCTAAGACGGTTAATGTTATTTGCAACAGAGCTTAGTTTTGTGCACCCTTATAGTAATGAATCAATAAAAATTAAAGCGCCACTAGGTGAAGACATGCTTAAAATATGTAAGCAGCTAGGTTGGCCAGAGCAAGAAAAGGATTATTAATGGCACATATTAGTATTTTTGTAGGCAGCGTTAATGGCGGTGCAGAGCGTTTAAGCGATGAAGTTGCAACCACAATAGAGCAAGCGGGTCATACTGCAACGCTAATTACTGAAGCATCACTTGATGATATAAAAAATGCATCGCATATTTTAATTGTTACCTCCACAACAGGCCAAGGTGATGTACCGAGTAATTTGGCAGGATTGTACTTTGCAATGAATAGCACTTTCCCAATGCTTACCGATAAACCGTTTGGTGTAATTGCAATGGGTGACAGATGCTACGGCGATACATTTTGTGGCGCAGGGCGTAGCTTTGACGAGTTACTACGCGATTTACAAGCAAAGCCTGTGGGCAACCGCCTAGAAATAGATGCATGTGAAGATTTTGAACCATGGCCAGTAACCGAGCCTTGGTTAAAAGTATGGCTAGAAAAACTACCTGTTTAATCCTTAACTTTAAGGTATTAAAAAAGGAGCGCATGCGCTCCTTTTTGCTTTTTTACTTTTAATATAGTTTTATAAATTAACTACTTCTGACATCTACTTTAAGTTTTAGCTTTTGGCCCGGTTGTAAGTATTTTTGACCGGCTAAATTATTCCACTTAATAATTTCGTTAACGCTTAGATTAAACTTAGACGCAATACGTGCAAGTGAGTCACCACGGCGTACTTTGTATGTAATAGTACGGTTGGTGCTTGCCGTTGCTTGTGGTTTATTAGCTGACTTATACACAGTTAGTTTTTGATTTAGGCGCAATACAGAGTTTTTCTTTAGTTTATTCCATTTAGCCAACTCATCCATAGTTACGTCATATTCGCGGCTAATATCCCATAACGTGTCGCCACTTTTAACTGTGTGCGAAAGCTTTGTGCGAGTTGCTTTATTAGCAGCTAAACGCATCTGCTTTGGTAAATGCTCGCTATTTATAGCGCCATCAGTAAGCGGGACTAATAACTCTTGGCCTACTTTAATCGTATTTGATTTGAGTTTATTAAGCGATCGGATTGCACTTGAGCTTGTTGTAAACTTTTTGGCAATTACCGATAAGCTGTCGCCTCGAGCCACAATATAACGCTGCCAGCGTAATCTATTTTTAACATCAGTGTTTGCTAGTTTTTGGCTAAATTCCTCTGCTTTATCAACAGGCAATAATAAAGAGTGAGGGCCATTAGGATCAGTTGCCCAGCGGTTAAAACCAGGGTTTAATCTGTATAGCTCAGTAAGCGTCATATCAGCCATATCAGCAGCAAGCGCTAAATCTATTTGCGAGCCAACATCAACCACTTCAACCACTTGTGCATTAATTACTGGTTGCCATGTAACATTAAAATCATCTGAGCGTTTTAATAAATCGGCAAGTGCTAATAACTTTGGTACGTAGGCTGTTGTTTCGCTAGGTAAATCAAGAGACCAAAAATCGGTAGGTAAATGCTTTTTACGATTCTTTTTAATCGCGCGCATCAAGCGCCCTTCACCTGAGTTGTAAGCAGCAATCGCATTTAGCCAATCGCCTTCAAGTGTTTTATGTAAATACGATAAGTAGTCAAGTGCTGCGCGAGTCGATTGCACTATGTCGCGACGACCGTCGTACCACCAGTTTTGTTTTAAATCGAATCGCTCACCGGTTGCAGGCATAAACTGCCAAATGCCCGATGCGCTGCGATTAGAATAACCAAACGGGTCAAATGCACTTTCTACAATAGGCAGTAGTGCAATTTCGATTGGCATTTCGCGCTTTTCTACTTCTTCAACTATAAAGTGTAAGTAAGGTTCTGCACGTTTAGAAATACGATCTAAATAGGCTTGGTGGCGAGCGTAATAATTACGTTCAGTAACAACAGGGCGGTTTTGCGGTATTTCGATAGAAAGTTGGTAGCGAATTCGCTCCCATACATCATCAAACACGGGAGCTTCTTGCTCATCAGGGTCAACTTGCTGATATTGTGCGTTTACCATCAATGCATTGTTAATGTCGTTAGGACTTGCGCCCTCGAGTTGTTGGTTTGCTTGCGTGGCGACTTGAGAGTCTGAGTCTAATGTTGTCATAGTCTGACAACCACTTAGCGCTAACGCCAAGGCTACTAATAGGGGAGATTTATTCATAAACACCAAAACATCGGGTAAAAAACTCGGCGAATACTACCTGTAATGAGTTAACATTGCCACTGAATGACTTTTTAAAACGCAGAAATAGAATCATCACTATATCTTAAGTTAATGATTCTAATAAAATAAATGTTAAAGTATTAGTTTGTGCATTAAAAATTGTCTTTGAACTGCCTCAGACTAGCAAAGTTCCCCCAAGGTTCATTGTTTTTTGTAACCGAGGTAAACTCTTCTGGCACTAACTCTGTAATGGTTGGCAAATCGCTACGCATAAATGGATTTATTTTTAGCTCTTGGCCAATAGAAGTGGGTAGGGAGATTTGGTTATTACTGCGTAATTCATCTACTTTTTTACTGTACGCAAGGAGTTCTGGGTTACGTGGTTCAACGGCTTTGGCAAAGGCAAGGTTAGCTTGCGTGTATTCGTGCGTGCAATACACACTGCAGCTTGCAGGCAGCTCTCTTAGTTTATTAAAAGACTCCCACATTTGCTCTGGCGTGCCTTCAAATAAGCGCCCACATCCACCGCTAAACAATGTATCGCCGGTAAAAGCAAGTTCATCATTTGTGTAACAAATATGATCAAGCGTGTGCCCAGGAGTTGCTAAAATAGTAAAGTTAATATTAAGCACACTGATGCTTTGTCCATCAGTGAGTGCGTGAGTGACGCCTTTAAATGGACTATTTGCAGGGCCATAAACCGATATATCTGGATAGGCGTCAACTAATTCAGCTACGCCATCGGTGTGGTCGTAGTGATGATGCGTAATTAAAATGCCACCAAGCGTTAGTTTATGCTCAGCTAAGTACGTTAATACGGGATGCGCTTGGCCTGGATCGACGACCCATGCTTGGTTACTGTTATCGGTAGTTAAACACCAAATGTAATTATCAGAAAAGGCTTTAATTGCTTTGACTTGCACCATGGTAAATTGCTCTATAAAGTGACACTTATCGCATAGTATAACGAGCTCAAAAAATGAAACCAGCCCTTAGTTTTCAAGAAGGACCCAAACCACTGTCGTGGCAGCAGTTTCCTCATGGGGATTATTTGCGTGCAGATATTGAACGCAAAATGGAGCAATGGCTGCCGCGTATGTTTGGCTATCATATGCTTAAGTTGGGTAATTTAAGTGGCGAATTAAACACAAGTATAAGTACGATTAAACATCAAGTGTGTGTTGCAGAGCCAGGACCTTACACCGGGGTAGTTGCTGACATAGATGAACTGCCATTTTACGAGCACAGTATTGATGCTTGCATACTAAGCCATTGCTTAGAGTATCATTCAGACCCGCATCATATTTTACGAGAAGCACATCGCACGCTTATTCCGGGCGGTTATATACTCGTGACTGGTTTTAATCCGTTTAGTTTGTGCGGGCTTGCACAAATGCTGCCTTTTAGTGGTCAGAAATTACCATGGACAGGGCGCTTTTTTACCCCTGCGAGGGTTAAAGATTGGCTAAATTTATTGGGTTTTGAAATTGTAAGTGACGAACGTTTTATTTATTCATCACTGGCAAGAGGTAACAGGTTATCAAGATTTGAGTTTTGGCGGACTTTTGCAAAACAGTATTTAAAACCAATGGGCAGTGTTTATATGCTGGTGGCACGAAAAAGAGTTGCGCCACTTACGCCGATAAAACCTAAGTGGCATGCAAGGCCGCAGTTTGCACCCGTAAAAGGGGCAGGGCTTAGACAAACCTCTAAGCAGCATTACAAAACGTGTGACCAAAAAAATAATACCAATTGCATTAAATAAGTGATCTATTATAGCGCTAAGAAAATAGCACATTAACAAGGCGAAAATTGTGACATATAGTTGTTCTATATGAATAATTTTTAACGCAGTTAGTGAGTTATTTAATGCGATAGAATGAACATGTTTTTAATAAATTGGTATAACAACTAGCTTAGAATAAATTTAAGGCTGGTAGCCTACATCTTCTAGTAAATCTTTACTGCCTGCGGCATCGCGCGCTAAATCGTCAACTATTTCGTTGTACTTATGGCCGCTATGCCCTTTAACCCATTTCCAGGTTACATTGTGCTCGCTACAGGCTTTATCTAGGCGTTTCCATAAATCGACGTTTTTAACCGGCTTTTTAGCTGATGTTAACCAGCCACGTTTTTTCCAGTTAGTGATCCACGATTCAATGCCTTGCTTAACATATTGGCTATCGGTTGTTAGGTTTACTTCGCATTCTCGAGTGAGTGATTCTAGGGCTACAATAGCCGCGAGCATTTCCATTCGGTTATTAGTTGTGAGTTTATAACCTTGGCTCATTTCTTTTTCGTGGCCGTTATAAATCATAAAAATACCATAACCGCCGGGGCCTGGATTGCCTAAACATGAGCCATCGGTGTAAATCTCTACGGTTTTTTGCACTGTTTTACCTTGATCTTATGTACAATAAAGTGATTATAGAAAGATACCAGAATCAGGCTAAATTCGATATGGCACGTAGACAAATAGTTTTAGATACAGAAACCACCGGCATCGACCCTAAACAAGGGCACCGTATTATAGAAATTGGGTGTGTGGAGTTAGTAAATCGCCGTTTAACAGGCAATAACTTTCACGTTTATGTAAACCCACAACGCCCAAGCGAAGAAGAAGCAATCGACGTTCACGGTATCACTAATGAATTTTTACGTGATAAACCGTTGTTTCATCAAATTGCCCAAGAGTTTTTCGACTATATTGAAGGGGCAGAGTTAGTTATTCATAACGCGCCGTTCGATATTGGCCACATGGATAACGAATTTGCGCTGCTTAATCAGGGTTATCCTAAAACGAGTACGTTTTGTGAAGTTCTTGACACGCTTAAAATGGCGCGTGACTTGCATCCAGGTCAAAAGAACAATCTTGATGCTTTATGTCGTCGTTACGATGTAGATAACGCCAAGCGAACGCTTCACGGTGCGTTACTGGATTCTGAGATTTTAGCTGATGTTTACCTTGCCATGACGGGCGGTCAAACAAAACTAAATTTGAATCAAAACAAAGATGACGGCAGCGAGCAGCGAAAGGGGGGTATAAAGCGTTTAAATAGTGACAGAGCCCCACTAGTTGTATTGCGTGCAAGCGATGCTGAGCAAAGCGCACACGAAGCCCGATTAGATCTTGTAAATAAAGAAGGCGGCCAATGTTTATGGCGCGCTGAATAAGGCCATAATATGAAAACGATGTGTTTTGTAACTGTGCTAATAGCGGTTAGCTGTTTTACAAATAATGCTTATAGCGCTAAGCAAGTGGAAGTACTTAAACGCGATGGCCAACAAAATGAAATACCTTTATTAGAAAATCGTTTTCGTATAGATAGTCAAATTGATGAAATAACGTTACTTTTTTTTAGAAAGGCAGGTACACCTGCTGTTATTTTAGTAAGGCCAGATGGCAGTAAATACTTTGCTCCCGACTCAGTTAAAGATCCTAACATTGAATGGTTTGATGAACTTAACTACGATCTCGTTACAATTAAAAAGCCAACGCCTGGGCCTTGGCAAGTTATAGGCAGCATATTACCAGATAGTCGAATCGTGGTATTAGGTGAGGTGTCGTTGCAGGCAGAGTCGTTACCATCGGTGTTATTTAGAGGCGAATCTGTAAAGGTTACGGGTAGAGTATTAAATGATGGCGAACCAATTAATGCTAACTTATTTAAAGATGTGGTTAGTTTACATGTCGATTTTGTCAGTACTAACAACGAGAGTTTTGCGAATTTCGGTGCTGGTATACAAGAAGTTGCTGAGTTTAAAGATGATGGTCGTGGGTTTGATGAACGACCAAAAGATGGTGTATTTACCGGTGAATTTAAATTAGATTTCCCTGCAGGAGAGTGGACACCAGAACTTTACATTGCGACTCCTTTGCTACAAAGGCGTATAACCCAAAAAGCACTTATTATTCATGAGCCGCCTTTTGAGTTTGATATAGCTTTAGCTAAAGAGGATTTTGATGATCATATTTTAGCTATAACTATTGATGCAAACATTGTTAAACCTGAAACCGTGATAATTCAGGGCAAAATATATTATCCCAATAATGAAGAACAAATGTTTACGATTGATGCAATGGCAAATGTATCACGCCAGCTTACGATAAAAAATTATGACTGGGGTCGGTATAGTGTTGAACTGTCTGTTTTTGGCACTAATATAAATGATCGTGAATTTATGGCAACGCTACCCACATATAAATTTGAGATAGAACGACCCATAGAAGCGGTGCCCGAAATTGACCCTGCAACGATTATTACGCCTGATGAAATGATTAAAAGCGATCCTGATGAAGGAAAAATGACCACATCAACAATAATTAGTTTGATTGTCGGCTGTAATATATTCATATTATTGGTTGGTTGGCTGTTAATTCGTATATTTGTTCAGAAAAAGTCGATTAAATTTAACGTCAGGCTGCCTTTTTTAAAGAAAAAGAAAGCAAGTGAAGATGACGTTACTGACTCAGAAAAAAATCAAGTCGGTAAAAATGGCTCAAAAAGTGACAAATCAGGTGAAATTTTAAACCTTTCGATGACAGATGACTAAAAAACCTATAAAAAAACAAAAAAGCCCTTGACGAAATAGGGGTTGGTTCGTATTATTCACGCCGCTGTCAGGGAGACCTAAACAGCAACGAAAATATGGAGTGGTAGTTCAGTTG
>NZ_JJNY01000003.1:0-119714 GCF_000690035.1 Pseudoalteromonas sp. S3431 | reverse complement strand
TTCTTAACGTTAAATAGACCCTATATAAGCAGATTGGTATAATACCCATCCGCAATAATACTTGATCAATTTGAGGGCTTAAACCTGTCGCTAACTGTGTTAAAAATTTCTGATATGGAACAACTAAACAACGAAATTTTTACCTGGTTATCGACACGATTTTCTTATCGTTAAATAGACCACATTTAAGCCGCTTAGTATTATTTCGAGATTAAAGAAATGGAATAGTTTTCATACTCTTTAATATTATTCATCACGTTCATTAGAGTGTTGTGATTACTGTTTTCGTCAGCTTTTATCAATACTGAACTTATTTCATATTTTGCGGCAAACATTGCTAGGTTAGTCGACACTTGCTCTAAGTCAATCAACCTACCTGAGAAATAAACCCCATTACTTTCATCTATACTAAATAAAGCATTTTTAACCGGTTTATCTATTTGAGGGCTATCGAGCGGACGATTTAACTCAATGGCCACAGGTTTAACAAATGAAGTAGTAACAATAAAGAAAATGAGTAGTATAAATACAATGTCTAACATCGGAGTCATATCTACATCAGCATTATTTTGCAGTTGAGCTAGTTTTTTTTCATATTGGGACCTGATTTATAATTTAAAGCTACGGCGCCACAGCAAGATTTCAGGATCCTATTAATAAAACTAGCACAGCTAAAATAAAATATAGTTAATTAAATATTCTAATAATATTAAATATTTGTATAAATTATGTCGTTATATGTAAGATAAAATAAATGAATACTTTAAGACAATAAAAAACCCAGCGCTATGGCTGGGTGCTTGGCGTCAAAATCAAGTTTAATGGTTTTTCATGCGACTCATTTCTGCATGGCAACTCTGCATTGTTAGTAGTGTTTTAGCCAAAGCAGCTTCACAGTCAGCAGGTTGTGGTTTATCCATCGCGGCTTTAATTTCTTCAAGGGTTTTATCCTCAACTTCCTCTAGCTCCTTCACATAGGTGCTATCGTTGTGTGAGCTAAATGTTGTAAGCAGTCCAGTGTATGCACGGCGTGCTTCAATAGCGAACGAAGAGCCATCTTCGCGTTCCCCTTTTTCATTAATAGCATAGGGCTGCAAGCGCTCAACACTCACTTTACGTGCATCGATCATGCGCTGAAAAAGAGCGCCAATTGCAGGGTCTTCAATTTTTTCTAGGGCTTTTTCATAAAAGTCGATGCCACTGTTCATTACTTGAATGATGTCTGTAATATGATTTACTTCTGATCCTTGATGGGTGTTCATAATGACCTCTTTAATTAAATGAATATAAACTTCAATCTAATAAAAGCAAAGGTCATTCCATAATGCCTTTCATGTATAAGTATTTGATATTAATTGCTTTGTTATTTATTTTTAAATTACTAGGTTAATTTTTTCTATTAGCCTAGCAATTTTTACAAAGTATTGTGTAATAAAGCTACTTTAGTTCCTCGGCAACTTCAGCTACTTTTTGGCGCAACCAAATATGACTCGCATCTCGGTGTAGCAGTGGACTCCAAATCATATCAAGTTCAAAAGGAGGAATAGGAAAAGGAGGTTCTAGTATTTTAAGTCCTGGATCGTCGACATAAATATTAGCGGCTTTAGATGGTAGAGTGGCAATAAGGTTTTTCTCTTTTGCTAAATGAATCGCTACATGGTAATTACGCGTAAATGTAGCGATATTACGATGTTTACCAAAGTGAGCGAGGGCTTCGTCAACCCACCCTAGCTTTTGCACGTCTTTTGGATCCATTCCTACACCAACACCAAAACCTGTTTTACTTACCCAAATATGGCGTGCTTTTAAATAGCTATCAAGGCTAAAGCTTTCAATTATTGGATTATCGGCTTTTACTAAACAGCAAAAACTGTCTTTCCAAATACGCTTATGATGAAAAGATTGTGGTAAGTTTTCAAAACGATTGATAGCCATATCAACTTTACCATTTTCTACATCATGAAAAGTCACATCACTTGGGGTAAGTATATCTAATGTGGTGTCGGGTGCCTCGTCATGTAATTTACTAAGCAGTTTAGGCGCTAGGGTACTTGCAGCGTAATCGCTGGCCATAATCCTAAACACACGTTTACTTTGGCTTGCCTCAAATTCTCGATTAGGTGCTAGAGTTTCTTCGAGAGTCATTAATATGCCACGTATAACAGGTTGTAACTCCAAAGCACGCTCAGTTGGGACCATACCATCGCTGGTACGAACTAAAATAGGATCGTTAAATAGGTTACGAAGACGTTTAAGGCCATTACTCATTGCAGGTTGTGTAATACTCAACTGGTTTGCAGCGCGTGTTACGTTGCATTCTCGTAGTAGTGTGTCGAGGTAAACCAGTAAATTTAAATCTATTTTACTTATATTCATTGTGTGTCCTTTAGCGCCTACCAGTGGTGAATAAAGCGCTGTGCTGTCGGGTATGGGTAAATATGACTCACATGCCCATTTTTTATGTTTTGCTGTGCTTGTTTCCAAAAACTAACATCAACTAATTCGGGATGTGTACTTAATAAAAACTGTTTATAAGTTGGGTTAGGTGTAACAAAAGTACATAACTGCTCCGGGAAAACATCTTGTGGAGCGACAGAGTAACTTTGTTCACTCATTAAATAGTCATCGTAATTTTTAGCTTTAGGTAATTCTCTAAAGTTCATATCTGTAAGGTATTGTACTTCGTCGTAATCATAAAAAATAATACGCTTATGCTTACTTACCCCAAAGTTTTTTAATAGCATATCACCAGGAAATATATTAACGGCAATCATTTCTTTAAGTGCTTGGCCGTACTCCTCTATTGCATCTGCTGCACTTTCGTCATTAGCGTTTTCTAAAAACAGATTTAGTGGTGTCATGCGCCGTTCAATGTAAAGGTGTTTTATAATCAACCAATCGCCTTCAATTATCATAGAGGAGCCAATTGTTTTATGTAATTGCTCAAGCAAATTACTATCAAAACGAGCCAAAGGAAATACGACATTAGAATACTCTATAGTGTCAGCCATACGCCCAACGCGATCGTGACTCTTTACGAGCTGATAGCGCTTTAAAACGGTGTTGCGACCAAATGGTTTGCTTTCACCAAACTTATCTTTAATGACTTTAAATACATAACCAAAAGAGGGGAGGGTAAATACCATCATCACCATGCCCGGTGTACCAGGTGCAATTGTAAACTCATCACTTGAATGCGTTAAATGACTTAAAAATTCGCGGTAAAATTCAGTTTTGCCTTGTTTATGAAAACCGATCGCGTTGTATAGCTCTGCAATTGTTTTGTTTGGCATTAGCTGATTTAAAAACCTTACCAACGCTGATGGTGCATGAGTTTCCACCATAAAATAAGCACGCGCAAAGCCAAAAATAACACGCATTTGTGATGATTTAGTGAGCAAGGCGTCTAAGTATAAGCCTTTATCTTTATGATGTAGTACTGCAATAATAAAAGGTTGCACACCGCTTTGAGAAACTACACGGCCAACAATATACGCCGCTTTGTTACGATAAAATGCAGTATGTAATATATCAAAGCGCATTTGCCAAGGTTGGTGGTGAGTATCGGGGGCTTGTTTGTAAAATGCTTTAACAAGCAAGCGTATATCTCGTTCTAAATCTACAAATGGGGCTTTAAAATCAAAGTGATTAATAATACGTTTTATCGTAGGCTTTAAACCATCAACTACCGGAAAATAACTTCTATACTCGGATTCAACCGGTACAGATGGCGCGTCTTTTAATGTGGCTTGTACAAATATAAAGTCATTATGAAAATAACGTCTATGGTAAAGACGGCAAAATACAGAGTTATAAAATGTTTCGGCAAGCTCTGCTTGTGGATGAAAGCATAAAAAGTGTTGATATATTTTTTTTACTGCAAGCCAAAGAGACTCATCAAGGGTATCTGTAGGATGTTCTATTTTTAAAAATTGTGTCGTTTCGTTAACACGATCATCATAATAGCTAATACGTAAGCGGCTTATATCGTTAATTGCTTGCCAATCTTTATTAGCAAAAGCGAGAGGGGCTTTTGCCGTGGTTTTTTGAAATAGCTTATAGTGCTTTTTAAAGCCAGTTAAAATTAGTTCAGCAATACGATGTGGCTGCATAAGCATTCCTTAGTATACGTTAGAGTTTATACTCTATTGTGTTAAGGGTATGTTATTTTAAGTTTAAAACCAAGCTAAATTACGAACACGCTCATAATGCTTTATGAGCGTTTTATTTGTATATTAATATTTTTTTTTCTAGTTCTTTAATTTTTTTAGCAATAGCAGATACTTCTTTTTTATATTCTTTATTAATTCGTTTAATGTTCTTGGTAATATCTTTAGTTATTCTATTTTTCTCATCGTCAGCTAAAATATGGTTAAGGCGCTGTTGTTGCTTGTATTCAGCTCGCTCTTTTTCACGATCGAGTATCGTTAATTTATGGTTGTTACTGCGAAGTTCAGCTTGTAATCCAGCCAAAAGCCTTTCTCGCTCAAGATCGTTTAGTTGTTTTCTATAATCAACTTTAGGGACATTTTGCAGTATGTTTGTGGTATTTACTTTGTATGTAGTTGCGCGATGATCGCAAGGAAACTGAGAAAAAACAGTCTCTTTTTCTGTCACGCATTTGTAGTAAGTCGTGGCGTTATTATAAAAGCAGATAAAGATGCAAAGTGAATAAAATAAGTAACTAACAAGTTTAATCATAGCAGGGCATCCATGAATTTATTTTGCGTTGCTAAAAACGCAGTTCCAAAATAAAAACTATAACCTAGCTTGACGTTATAGCAAGCTAGGTCAGGATTACAGTTATTGAGTGAAAGTTTTTAACTTCTTAATGCTTTGTACTAAAAATGGAATATCTAAACCTTGCTCAATAGAGAACCCTTCAGCGGCAGAGATGTTTTTAAAATTCCCATCAGAGTCTATTAATGTGATCCTATCTTTTTTGTATGCTATGACTACACCTTGGGAGTAATTAACACCCATATTGTCTTTTTTCTTGTATAAGTTAACACCTAACATTGTTTGTTTGGCAATCGCTTTACAATTTAAGTACTGACCGACACTAGTCGCAATTAAATCACTTGGTTGAATTAAGCCTTCAATTTTTGAGATTCTTTTATCTGAGCTGTATAAGGTTGATGTACTTACCACTTCTTGAGTATCATTTACTAAGCTAAAAGCAAAGATTTGCGTTGCGTTATCGCGTGGGGATACAACTTTTGAACCGCTAATAACTCTAATCGCACTGTTAGTGTGAGCTTGGTCATTAATAAAACTCAGCTCGTCAATACCACTTACTTCAATACTGCGACGTTGGCTCTGCCATGCCGGAAGAGTGTGCTCTTCAATTATCGCAACTTTATAAAAGGCAGGTAAACCGTATACCAAACTAAATAGCATGTCGCTATGATTAGTTGGCTGTAAAAACTGCTCTGTTTTATGTAGACCTTTATTTTCTGAAATAAAGTCGGCTAATTGTTGGTCGGTTTCAAAAACAAAAATGTCGATATTAGCCTGAGTGTAATCTTCACATTTCTCAAGAGGAGTTGGTATTTGGTAGTTAATATTCTGGTTATTAATTTTAACGCTATGAGCTTGTTTATATGTTTCGATATCTAGTAAATCATTTTTAGCTAACAAACTTTTAGCTGTTGTAGGGTATGAAAGTGGTAAAACATTATCTTGCTTTGTTACATCAAATTTTAAGTTAGCATCTGCCCAAATATGAATGCTGTGGCTAAGCGCAAAACATATAACTAAAAATGAGCTTGCGTAACGTGCAAATTTAAACTGTTTTAGACGCGCTAAATGCCGCCATGTAAGATTACTGGCAACGAGTTGAAAACCTAAGATTAGCAGAACAATACCGCCGGCAAAAAGAGTTGTTAAAGCAGGCGAACTTGTTAATCGATGCCACAGTAGTGAGATGATTTCAGGCAAAGCGGAAGTGCTTAAATGATAGCCCAAATTAACATACACATAAGCATCAAGAGTAAGCAGTGATGCGCCAAACGTAGCAATTACAGCAGCCATTCCACGAATGTGCCTAGGATAGGGGAAAATCAAACTAAGCGGAAATACCGTCAGCACAAATGCTAAAAAGGCAATAAAACTAGTGTGGCTAAGCCATGTCACTAGCATATAAGTTATGCCCATAAAGCTAGTTGGTGGCGAATCGGCAAATAAATAGCTTAAGCTAATAAATAGCGCCAAGCCGATGTTGGCAAAGGTGAACCAATGCCCCCAGCTTAATAACTGACTCGCTTTTGATGAAAACTGATTGTGCTGCGATAAGTTCATAGAGTTTATTTAACCGACTGTGACAATGCTTTTGCAAAGTTCTCAGTTACGGCTTGTCTTTTCCCTGTTGGTACATGCTCTTTTAAGATATGCGTGATAGAATTTCCTAAACACATAAGGCTTAAATCAACCGGTGCATTATGTTTAGTTAGCACATCAATAAGCTGATCGACGATTTGTTCTACTTCTTCATTAGAGTATTTTGATAAGATTGGCATCAGTTGGTTCAATAAAATAGTTATATTCCCGTATTTTAACACTAGAGGCGTGAAAAACAAAGATGACAACAGACGTTAAAAAATTAGTCGTTCATTATGTAGACAAAAAAGACGACGATACGCAAATTCACCTTCGAAATGATGAAATGATCATCAACGATAAAGTGGCCGTGTTCATTGAGCAGTTACATCATGCGTACAACGGTAAACCTGGTAAAGGTTATTGTGCTTTCAGTGGAGACAAAAACAGTATTGTAGCATCAGCAATGCAAAGTTACCGTAATGATGAGTTGGGCTTTTGGCATATGACAGAGCAAGCTTCAACAGTCTTAAAAGAAGAGCTTGATAAGTATGCTTTTAGTGAAACAGGTTATTTAGTATTTTGTCATTATCAGTATGTTGCTACCGATTACATGTTAATTGCGATGATTAACATCAAAGAACATTATTCAATGACTTCAGAGCTTGATTTAGCAGCTTCTCGCCATTTAGATATATCGCGTATGCAACTCGCTGCTCGCATCGACTTAACAGCGTGGGATACACAAGCTGACGACAACCGTTATATTTCATTTATCAAAGGACGAGCTGGACGTAAAGTTGCTGACTTTTTCTTAGACTTTTTAGGTTGTGAAGAGGGTATTGATTCAAAACAGCAAAGCCAAGTAATGCTTAGCGCAGTAGAGGATTATTTATCAGAGCAACAGTTTGATAAATCAGAAAAAGACGACTTACGTAAACAAGTATTTGATTACTGTAATGATTGCGTAACTACAGGCGAAGATGCAAGTGTGAGCGATCTATCAGCAACGCTCACTAAAGGCGATGACAGCCCGTTCGACAGTTTTTGTAAAGAACAAAGCTATGACTTAGAAGAAACCTTCCCTGTAGATAAAAAAACGGTAACCAGTATGGTTAAGTTTTCAGGTCTAGGTGGTGGCGTAAGTGTAAGTTTTGAGCGTAAACATTTAGGTGAGCGCGTTACTTATAATGAAGCGACTGATACCTTAGTGATTAAAGGTATTCCGCCAAATTTAAAAGATCAGTTACAACGTTTTATGGAACAAGAGCAAGAATAAACGTTACATAAATAATGTTTTAGCTTTATTGAAAACGCGGCAAGTAGACCGCGTTTTTTTTATGAGAAAACTTATTTTTAAACGCCAGCAAGCTGTGCGTCTACAGGTTATGGATTTAACGTTTGGTGTTTACTTGTAGAGCTTGATCACGTTATAAGCGCTTTACATATCACTTAAAGCAAAAAAGCCCCGCTATTGAGTAAATAGCGGGGCTTTTTAATGAGCGTTAGTTACTAATCAGCACTCATTGTTTTAGTCATTGCAGAGCTTGCACGACCAGCAGGTTTGATTGAGCCTGCACGTAAGCCACTGTCGGGTACTAGTTCACGTTTGTCGTGAGCCATTGCAACAGAGATATGTTTTACTTCGCTATCAGCTACAGGAGTAGGTTGTGCCATTGCTGCACTTGCAGAACCTTGCGAAACGACGGTTTTAACATGCTGTACTGATTTTTCAACTTTAGCTGGTTGCTCAGTCACTACAGGCGCTTCAACTTTAGCTGGTTGCTCAGTAACTACAGGTGCTTCAACTTTAGCTGGTTGCTCAGTCACTACAGGTGCTTCAACTTTAGCTGGTTGCTCAGTCACTACAGGTGCTTCAACTTTAGCTGGTTGCTCAGTCACTACAGGTGCTTCAACTTTAGCTGGTTGCTCAGTCACTGCAGGCGCTTCAACTTTAGCTGGTTGCTCAGTCACTGCAGGTGCTTCAACTTTAGCGGGTTGCTCAGTCACTACAGGCGCTTCAACTTTAGTTGGTTGCTCAGTCACTACAGGTGCTTCAATTTTAGCTGCTTGCTCAGTCACTACAGGGGCTTCAACTTCAGCTGATTCTTTAACCGCTTCAACTTTAGCCAAGTCTTCTACAGCAAGTGCTTGTTCAACTTTTTCAGAAGCATCAACAGCGGTTTCTTGCGATTTAGCTTTAAGTTCAGCTTCATACTCAGCTGCAGCTTGATCTGCTACTGGTACAAATGCAGGTGTTTCGTCTGATTTGTTTTCAGAACCTTCACCTTCTGGTCGGCGGCGACGTTGACCAGATGCACGAAGATGACGAGGAGAGCGGCGTGAACGTGTACGTGTTTGCTCTTGTTCTTCATCAGATGCAGATGTTTCATCGTTAGAATCAACAACGTCAACTTTCTCTTCTTTAATATGCGCTGTTTTTTCTGCTGGAGCTTGCGTTTGCTTTTCTACAGTAGGCGTAACTTGCTCTTTAACTTGTGGTTTTTCATCACTTACCACAGTTTGTTCTGTTATTTTATCTACTGTTTTTGCTTGTTCAGCATTTTCGTCTTGTAAACGTACTTTTTTACGTAAATTACGTCGTTGACGGCGAACTTTAGGCTTCTGCTCTTTAGGCTCTGCAGCTTGTGCTGGTTTAGAATCAGTTTCTACTTCCGCCTTTGCAGGGGCTTCAGTTTTAACTTGATCTTTTTCTTGGTTTTTATGCTCTGGGCGCTTACGAGAGTTAGGATTACGACGACGCTTGTTGCGATTTTCGTTTCTTTCTTGGTTCTCGTTAGTTACTGGTGAATCAGTTTTAGCTTCATCTTGATCAGTATTGCTGCGTTCAGCACGAGGCTTAGTGCGAGGATTATTTCGACGACGTTGATTGTTATTTCGACGGCGGTTATCGTTACCTCTGCGGTTATTACGTGCTTCTTCTTGCTGCTTTTCAGCGGCTTCTTTTTTCTCTTCTACCGTTTCAGTAGCAAATAACGACTTAAACCACTTAGTGATTGCTGTAAATAAGCCACCATTAGCTTTAGTCTCATTGGTCACTGGCTTAGCTGTTTGTGCAGGCGCTGCTTGTGGAGCTGGTGTAGAAGGCATTACTACACCTTTTAGCATTGGTTCTTCACGTACTGGTGTACTTGGAGATTTAGACATCTCAAATACTTCAGGCTCAGGCGCAATAACTTGTCCGTAACTTACCGTTTCAAGTGTTTCGTCTTTACGTAAACGCATAACTTCGTAATGTGGTGTTTCCATATGTTGATTAGGAATAATCACTACATCACATTTATGATGTTTTTCAATACGATGAACACTACGTCGTTGCTCATTTAACAAATAAGCGGCAACAGCAACAGGCACTTGTGCATTTACTTGTGTCGTATTGTCTTTTATTGCTTCTTCTTCAATTAAGCGAAGAATAGAAAGTGCGATTGATTCGTTAGAACGAATAGTCCCTTGTCCGCTACAGCGAGGGCATGGGCCTTGGCTTGCTTCACCTAATGAAGGACGCAAGCGCTGACGCGACATTTCAAGTAAACCAAAGCGTGAGATTTTACCAATTTGAACACGAGCACGATCTGGGCGAGCAGCATCTTTTAAGCGATTTTCTACTTCACGTTGATGACGTGGAGGGGTCATATCGATAAAGTCGATTACAATCAAACCACCTAGGTCACGAAGACGTAACTGACGTGCAATTTCATCAGCAGCTTCTAAGTTAGTATTTAGTGCTGTTTCCTCAATATCACCGCCTTTTGTTGCTTTAGACGAGTTAATATCGATAGATGTTAATGCTTCAGTAGGGTCAATAACTATTGAACCACCAGATGGAAGACGCACTTCACGCTGAAACGCTGACTCGATTTGGCTTTCAATTTGATAATGTGTAAATAATGGCGTATCGCCTTGATAAAGCTTAACGCGGCTCATGAAATCAGGGCGAAAACGCTCAATGTGCGCTTTAGCTTCTTCAAAAACACGTGGTTTATCAATTAATATCTCACCAATGTCGCGACGTAAATAATCGCGAATGGCGCGAAATATTACGTTACTTTCTTGGTGTATTAAAAAAGGCGCTTTAGCACTGTCGGCTGCTTGGCCAATAGCCTCCCAGTGTACTAATAATGCTTTTAAATCGTAGTTAAGTTCTTCAAATGACTTACCAACACCAGCAGTACGAACAATTAAGCCCATACCTTTAGGTAATTCTAAACGACCTAGTGCTTCTTTAAGTTCAGTGCGCTCATCACCTTCAATACGGCGAGAAATGCCACCGGCACGAGGATTGTTAGGCATTAGAACTAAGTAACTACCAGCAACGCTGATAAAAGTAGTTAACGCTGCGCCTTTTTGGCCTCGTTCTTCTTTATCAACTTGTACTATTACTTCTTGACCTTCTTTGATTACGTCGCGAATATTCGGACGACCGTGAAAAGTGTAACCTGCAGGGAAGTAAGTACGGGCTATTTCTTTTAAAGGGAGGAAACCATGGCGATCAGCACCGTATTCAACAAATGCTGCTTCAAGAGATGGTTCAATGCGGGTTATTTTGCCTTTATAAATATTGGCTTTTTTCTGTTCGTGACCTGGGCTTTCTATATCTAAATCATATAGGCGCTGGCCATCAACCAGTGCTACGCGCATTTCTTCTTGCTGCGTTGCATTGATTAGCATACGTTTCATATTGTTACTCTACTTATTTATGTCGCTGACATGACGATGTTTTTATCGCCTGTTCAGTTGTTCCTATTTTTAGAATGTGCAGCCTCACGACTGGGTCTTTAACGGAACGGCTCTGTATTTTCGTACGCAGTATTTTAAATGCTGGCAAACAATAACGTGTATTACCGTTATTAAATTCTAAATGGTGTTAAAACAGTCGGCTTTTCAGCTACGTTTACATGTTTTACCCAGAAGTTGGCCTGTCATATCAATCTTACTAAATGTCATTCATATTAGGTGCGTAGGGCTCATTAAGTTGGTGAGTAATACATATTTATGTATCACTAATATCCATTTTAAGAGCAAAAGTTGCTACCAATGTTAATGAACGCTTATTTATTAGATTTTTTTAGTTCTAAATAAGCTGCTGTACGGTACTACAATAATTGAGCAAATGCTGAACGACGTGTTTTTACGTCGTCACTATCAGACAAATTATCTGTTCATTGCTTTCTCAATCGCATTAAAAACCACTTCATGTTCAAACTTAACCAGCAATATATTACGCGCATTGCCGTTAATTGATCGCACGTGTTGACTAGGTATGTATAAAAGCTTTGGAAAACTTAACTCGGATCTGTATGATCGGCTACCCAGAATGTGCATCACGAATGTTTTAATGTGTTAAAAAGCACCGTTGTTATTTGCAAATACTAAATATTTGCGCTGCTGATTATCCCACTATTATTACAGTGTTAGCAACTAAATTATTTTACTTAAATTAGTGATTAGGCAATGTCAGAAAAAAACGACTTACAAGTAACTTATGTCACGATCAATGAAGACCATTTAGGTCAGCGTATTGATAACTTTCTTATTACCCATTTAAAAGGGGTGCCTAAAAGCGCTATTTATAAACTTTTGCGCAAAGGTGAGGTACGCGTTAATAAAAAGCGTATTAAGCCTGTATATAAACTACAGCTTGACGATGTGCTTCGTATTGCACCTATTAGAGTTGCTGAGCGTGAAGAGTTTGTACCATCAAAACTAGATAAAGTAACTCGCCTTGAAAACGATATCTTATTTGAAGATAAATACCTTATCGTTATAAATAAACCTTCAGGCATGGCTGTTCATGGTGGCAGTGGTTTAAGTTATGGTTTAATTGAAGCTTTGCGCGCGCTTCGCCCAGAGGAGCGCAGTCTTGAGCTAGTTCACAGGCTTGACCGTGATACATCGGGTTGTTTACTTATAGCAAAACGTCGTTCGGTGTTAACAGCATTGCATGAACAGCTTCGTGAAAAAACAATGGAAAAAAATTATTGGGCGCTAGTTGAAGGGCAGTGGGACTCTAAAACTAAAAATGTAACCGAAGGGCTGCGTAAAAATACGCTTAAATCGGGTGAACGCGTAGTACGTGTAGATAACACTGAGGGCAAGCCTTCGCATACGCGTTTTAAAGTACTTGAACGTTTTAATGATTGCTCGCTTGTACAAGCGTCGCCTGTTACAGGTCGTACACACCAAATTCGTGTGCACACGCAGTGTAAAGGTCATCCAATAGCGTGTGATGATAAATACGGCGATCAAGGGTTTGATGAATCTATGCGTAAAGTTGGCTTAAACCGATTATTTTTACATGCACACGATTTAAGTTTTTATCATCCTAAAAACGAAACAACGATGCGTATTGAAGCGCCCCTTGATAAAACGCTTAAAAATACATTACTAAAATTACGAGACGCAAAACAGTGATTGCAGTGACGCCAATTAAAAAATATAAGCTCGTCATTTTTGATTGGGATGGCACCGTTATGGATTCAGTCACTAAAATAGTTAACTGTATTCGTAGTAGTGCTGAGTCACTTAATTTAGTGTCACCAAGTGATTTAGCAATTAAAAATATTATTGGTATGTCGCTTGAAAAAGCAATTGATGTTTTATTTCCTGATGATACCGCGCAGCATCAAGCGCTAATTAAAGGGTATAAACACCAATATAGTGTTGATACCACGCCAACTCCTGTATTTGCTAATGTTGTCAGCGTTTTAACTGCTTTAAAAAAGCAAGGCATTGTTTTAGCTGTTGCCACAGGTAAAGGTCGAGATGGATTAGAGCGCTTGCTTGATCAAAGCCAACTTAGACATTTTTTTAGTGCAACACGTACAAGCGATGACGCACTGTCTAAACCGTCTGCGGATATGCTGTATCAATTACTTGAAGAACTTGGCATAAGCGCTCAAGATGCCGTAATGATTGGTGACACTCAAATAGACATGACAATGGCAAAAGCTGCAGGCATGGATAGAATTGGTGTAACCATGGGGGTGCACAACGCACAGCAATTAAATGAGCTTAATCCGGTTGCAACGGTAGATAACTATCTGCAGCTGCAACAGGTTTTGCTTGGCTAATTTATTTAACTAGAACTTGTTTTGAGCGGTAAGTACATCAATACCAAACTCAGCCAGTAATTGGCTGAGTTTAATTAGCGGCAACCCAATTAAGCTATTAGGATCGTCTCCGCTTAACTTTTCAAATAAACAAATACCTAACCCTTCACTTTTAAAACTGCCAGCACAGTTATATGGCTGCTCTGCGTCGCAATAAGCACTAATTTGTGCATCACTGAGTGTTTTAAACGTCACATTAAACGGTTCTACGCAGGTTTTTTTTGTTCCAGTTACAATATCGTAAACACAAAGCCCAGTTAAAAATGTTACAGTATTACCGCTAAATAAATTTAGTTGTTTTACGGCATTTTTTTTATTGTGTGGTTTACCTAAAATTTGATTATTAAACACAGCTACTTGGTCTGATCCAATAGCTAACCCTTTGTTAAAGTGTTTATTAGCTGCAGAGGCTTTTAATTCACTTAAACGCTTAACCAGTTCGGTAGGTGTTTCGCATTCAAGTGCTGACTCGTCAACGTCTGGTGAAAATGTATCAAATGGTAAATTAAATTTTTGTAATAAAGACTGCCTAAAAGGCGAGCTTGACGCTAAAATAAGTGGGTGCTTCACGGACTGTTTCCCTAAGATAATTCAGATTGAGTTAGGATAAATCAGATCCGAGAGTAAAACACGTTAAAAACCAAGTAAAAATGGTTTTTTACTTTGACTAACAAACTAACTATCTATATGATGCAGCCCCTATGCAAAAGGTGAAAATTCCCATCACTCTTCATCCAGGCAAAGCAGCGCAGCACCGTTTAAAGTATGACGGAATTGTACCGCTTGAAAAACTTACTCGTTTAGAGAAAGTTGTGCAGGAAGAAGTAGGTGAAATAGCGGTAAAAATACATTGCAAGAATGATGATCAAGGTTTCGCTGTGATTAGAGGCAATTTGTCCACACACGTTACTGTCATTTGTCAACGTTGTAATGGTGATTTAGGGTTGGATTTGGTTCAAGACTTTGCATATTCACCAGTAGGTGAAGATACAGAGTTAGATATTTTTCCAGAAGACTACGATGAAGTAGCGCTTGATGAAAATGGTGAAGTTAACGTTTTTGATTTAATTGAAGACGAACTAATTTTAGCAATTCCATTAGTAGCTACCCACAACGAAGCTTCATGCAGTTATTCAGCAAAGCCTGCCAGCTTTGGTGTTTTAAAGGCGGAAGATGATAAACCTAATCCATTTGATATTTTGAAACAACTTAAGAAAGATTCTTAGGAGAAGACTATGGCTGTACAAAAAAGCAAAAAGTCTCGTGCAAGACGCGGCATGCGCCGTTCACACGATGCGATCAGTGGTCCAACTTTAACTGTAGATCAAACATCTGGTGAGACTCATCGTCGTCACCATGTGACTGCAGATGGTTACTACAAAGGCGTTCAAGTAATTTCTAAATAAGAGATTACTTATATGCTGAATGATCTAACCATAGCGTTAGATATGATGGGGGGCGATTACGGCCCCCGTTCATCTATTCCTGCTGCCGTTCACGCAGTAAACGCTCATGCCAATTTAACTCTCATTTTATGTGGCAATGAAGACGTTATATCTAAAGAACTCGAATCCCTCGATTCCTTACCTCATCCTAGACTCATAATTCGTCACTGTAGTGAAATAGTCACTAATGCTTGTGAACCTGCAATTGCTGTGCGTTCAAAAAAAGATTCATCTATGCGTGTTGCCCTTGATTTAGTTAAGTCAGGCGAAGCTCAAGCGTGTGTTAGTTCAGGTAATACTGGTGCGCTATTTTTTATGGCTCACTATGTGCTAAAAATGCTGCCAGGTGTAAAACGTGCTGCACTCATTTCATCCGTTCCTACAGAGCTTAAAAACCCAGTATATTTACTCGACTTAGGTGCTAATGTGCATTGCGATGCGCAAATGCTGTATCAGTTTGGCATTATGGGCTCTGTAGTTGCTGGCCAAGCACTTGGCTGCGATAACCCTCGCGTTAGCTTATTAAATATTGGCGCTGAGGATATTAAAGGTCACGATGATATTAAACAGGCTGCACAATTAATGCAGCAAAGCCCACATATTAATTACATTGGTTATAGCGAAGGAAGCGATATTTTTTCTGGCAAGGCTGATGTTATTGTATGCGAAGGTTTTGTGGGTAACGTTGCACTTAAAACATGCGAAGGCATTGCCAAGCTTATTATGAATAAGTTTACAGTTGCGCTCGAAAAGCACCTTTTATATAAATGTATGGCGTTTATATTGCGTCCAATAATAAAAAAACTCTATAAAAGGGTGAACCCCGACCAGTATAACGGTGCTTCTCTGGTAGGATTGCGCGGTATTGTCGTTAAAAGTCATGGAAATGCGTCAGCTAAAGCATTTCAAGCAGCAATTGATGAAGCGGTAAAGGAGGTTGAACGTCAACTTCCTGATAAAATAGCCGCTATTTTCGAAAAAACACATTCTAAAGACACGGCGGTTAATCAATAATTGATGTGCCGTGTATTTCATTATTTATTTGTTTAATTAAAAAGAGCAAAGTATGGCACAAAAAATTGCACTTCTATTCCCAGGTCAAGGCTCGCAAAGCGTTGGTATGTTACAAGAGCTACTAGAGAGTTCTGACATTGTTAAAGCAACATTTGCAGAAGCATCAGATGCATTGGGTTACGACTTAGCAGAGCTAGTTCTTAATGGCCCAGAAGAAAAATTAAATCAAACTCATCGTACACAACCTGCATTATTAACTGCAAGTGTTGCTATTTACCGTGATTGGCTTGCAGCAAACCCAGATGCCGACGTTGTTATGGCCGGTCACAGCTTAGGTGAATATTCAGCACTAGTGTGTAGCGACGTACTAAGCTTGAGTGAAGCTGTTAAGCTTGTTGAAAACCGTGGTTTATATATGCAAGAAGCTGTGCCTGCAGGCGTAGGTTCAATGGCTGCGATTATTGGCTTAGGCGATGAAGAAATAAAAGCGGCGTGTGCTGCCTCAGCGCAAGGTGAGGTTGTATCTCCAGTTAACTACAATTCTCCTGGTCAAGTTGTTATTGCAGGGCATAAAGCGGCAGTAGATAGAGCATCACAAGCATGTAAAGATGCAGGTGCTAAACGCGCATTACCACTTTCGGTTAGCGTACCTTCACATTGTGAACTAATGAAGCCAGCAGCGGATAAGCTAGCGGTAGACTTAGCCGCTTTAACATTTAATACACCTAAGTGTGATGTAATTAATAATGTTGATGTAAAAGCTGAATCGACCGCTGATGCAATTAAAGACGCACTAGTACGTCAACTATACAGCCCAGTTCGCTGGACAGAAACAGTACAAGCCTTGGTTGCGCAAGATGTAACACAAAGCTACGAATTTGGTCCTGGTAAAGTATTAACAGGACTTGCTAAACGAATTGATAGAGCAATGATCTGTGGCTCAGTAAACGATGCCGCTTCAATCGCTGCAGCTAAATAAGAGTATATAAAATGTCTAATTTATTTTCATTAGAGGGCAAAATTGTCCTAATTACTGGCGCTAGCCGTGGTATTGGTAAAGCAATTGCAACAACATTAGTTGCGCAAGGTGCAAAAGTTGCAGGCACTGCTACAAGCGAGTCAGGCGCTGCTAAAATCAGTGAGTACCTGGGTGATAGTGGTAAAGGTTATGCATTAAATGTAACGGATCCTGCATCTATTGAAGCGACACTTGCCGCAATAAAAGCTGATTTTGGCGATATTGACGTACTTGTTAATAACGCAGGTATCACACGTGATAACCTATTAATGCGTATGAAAGAGACTGAGTGGGACGATATAATCGACACTAACTTAAGCTCGATTTTCCGTTTATCTAAAGCGGTACTTCGTCCAATGATGAAGAAAAAGAAAGGCCGTATTATCAATATTGGCTCAGTAGTAGGCACTATGGGTAATGCAGGGCAAGCTAACTATGCGGCGGCTAAAGCGGGCGTAATTGGTTTTTCTAAGTCACTTGCGCGCGAAGTCGCATCTCGTGGTATTACAGTTAACGTAGTGGCACCTGGTTTTATTCAAACTGATATGACAGATGATTTAACTGATGAGCAAAAAGCAGCAACGCTTGCCAATGTTCCAGCAGGGCGTTTAGGTCAACCAGACGAAATTGCTGCTGCAGTGTGTTATTTAGCATCTGACTCAGCTGCGTATGTATCAGGCGAAACTTTGCATGTAAATGGTGCGATGTACATGGTTTAGTAGTCATAATATCGGCTAAATAATAAAATTAAGTTAAGTTAGTTAACTCAAAAACATTGAATTATTTGTGAACTTGCTTTAAACATACTTGAAATTGCTGTGAAAATAAGCGATAAAAGATAAAACTTACACTCAGAGGTTTGACCAGACAATTATTTATGGCCAAATCATTGAATCAGAGAATTATGCGGCGTAAACTACGCCGCAATCTGAAAATAACGCATTGGCGTTTTTAATAAAGGAAAGAAGAATGAGCGATATCCAAGAACGCGTAAAGAAAATCATCATTGAACAACTAGGTGTTAAAGAAGAAGAAGTTAAAAATGAATCTTCTTTCGTAGATGACTTAGGTGCAGATTCTCTTGATACTGTAGAACTAGTAATGGCTCTTGAAGAAGAGTTTGATACTGAGATCCCAGATGAAGAAGCTGAAAAGATCACTACAGTTCAAACTGCAATCGATTACGTTACAGCTCACGCTGAGTAATTAATCGCAAATTAAGGGCAGCATTCGCTGCCCTTAATCTATATATCCAAACCACCTCAAAGTTCGTGATTCAAAAACAAACCTTAACTCCCAATCTTAACTAAAAATTATTTTTGCTAGTGTTATGCGTTTTTAATCTATTTTGGGACTAGCACTTTGAGGTAGCTTGGGTATGATCATCCACCTTATAAAAATATCCCTTATTGGAGGCAAACCGTGGCTAAACGTCGAGTCGTCGTAACTGGCTTAGGAATGTTGACGCCGCTAGGTAATGATGTTCAATCAACCTGGCAAGGCTTATTAGATGGTAAAAGTGGTATTCAAACAATAACCCACTTTGATACATCAAAATTTGGTACAAAGTTCGCTGGTTTAATTAATGACTTTGATGCATCGGCTTATATGTCACCAAAAGATGCAAAAAAAATGGATTTATTTATCCAGTACGGCATTGCAGCGGGTGTTCAAGCTTTTGAAGATTCTGGCCTCGAGATAACAGAGCAAAATGCAACACGCATAGGTGTGGCTGTAGGTTCAGGTATTGGTGGTTTAACGCTTATCGAAGAAAACCACATTAAACTATTAAATAGTGGTCCGCGTAAGTTATCGCCATTTTATGTGCCATCTACCATTATTAATATGATTTCAGGTCATTTATCAATAATGCATGGGCTTCGTGGCCCAAATATTTCTATTGTAACGGCTTGTACAACAGGTTTGCACAACATAGGCCATGCTGCGCGTATGATTGCTTATGGCGATGCTGATGCAATGGTTGCCGGTGGCGCCGAAAAAGCCTGTACACCAATTGGTATGGGTGGCTTTAATGCTGCACGTGCACTATCAACCCGCAATGACGATCCACAAGCGGCTTCTCGCCCTTGGGATAAAGACCGCGATGGTTTTGTGCTTTCTGACGGCGCAGGTGTTGTCGTAGTTGAAGAGTACGAACATGCTAAAGCACGTGGTGCTAAAATTTATGCTGAGCTTGTAGGCTTTGGCATGAGTGGCGACGCGTACCATATGACATCACCACCAGAAGACGGTGCAGGCGCTGCCCTTGCAATGCAAAATGCATTAAACGATGCGCAAGTAAATGCAGAGCAAGTGGGCTACATTAATGCACACGGCACATCAACGCATGCTGGCGATAAAGCCGAAACTGCCGCTGTTAAATCTATTTTTGGTAATGCAGCTAAAGATGTAATGGTTGGTTCGACTAAATCAATGATGGGTCACTTATTAGGTGCTGCGGGTTCTGTTGAATCAATCGTTTCGATTTTATCGTTAACGGATCAAAAAGTATCGCCAACTATTAACCTTGATAACCCAGACGAAGGGTGTGACTTAGATTATATTGCGCACACTGCACGTGATGCAAAGCTAGACTTTGCACTGTGTAACTCGTTCGGTTTTGGTGGTACTAATGGCTCGTTGCTGTTTAAAAAGGTATAATCTTTTTTAACAACGAATCAAATTATAAGAGCTCAGTTGTTTAACTGGGCTTTTTTTATATGCCAAATAAAATGCAAACAATAATAGCAGTAGATCAAAACAGCACTTTAAGCACGTGTGACAGAGGCTTAAATTACGGTGACGGCTTTTTTACAACGGCTAAAGTTGTTGATGGGCAAGTACAGTATTGGGCTCACCATAAAGCGCGTTTGATTGAATGTGCACAGCGTTTGGGTTTTCCTGAGTTAGACTTTAATAGCCTTGAAAATCAAATTGCTCAGTATATAAAAGCTGCACCACTGAACGTGCTTAAAATACTTGTAACGCGAGGCGAAGGCGGACGTGGTTATGGGCTGCCAAGTGAGTGTAATATTACTATTTTATTGAGTATATTAGATTACCCTAGTAATTACAGTGCGCTTACTAAAAAGGGTGTAAGTCTCGAAATAAGCCCAATTAAATTAGCTGCACAACCTCATTTAGCGGGTCTTAAAACATTAAACCGGCTTGAGCAAGTACTAGTTAAAAAAGCAATGCAAACGCAAAACTGCGACGATGTGTTAGTGCTTGATTACAATAACAATATAATTGAAGCCTCAGCAGCTAATATTTTTGCGATTAAAAATAAGTGTGTGTTTACGCCACTGCTTGATGAGTGCGGAATAAAGGGCGTTTACCTACAATCGTTATGTGCTAAATTACCAGTTGAATTTAAACGCGTGAAAGTAGAAGACCTAATCCAAGCAGACGCCGTATTTGTGTGTAATAGCTTAATGGGAGCAGTACCAGTAAAACGTATTGAACAACAGGTATTTAATACAGACGACAGCCACGCATTATTAACTAAATTATTAGCCAAGGAGGCTGAGTGTTAAAAGTTATTTTATCGGTACTCTTTTTAGCTGTTATAACCACTGCTGTTGGTTACCAGCAATTACAAGCAACAATTAATAGCCCGTTAAAGGTAGCTCAAAACACACAATTTGAAGTTAAGCATGGCACTGGCTTTAATAAGTTATGCCACCAATGGCAAGCTAAAAACTGGGTAGAAAGTTGCTGGCGCTATCAGGTAATTGCCAAATTAGATCCCACACTCACCGACTTAAAAGCGGGGCTTTACGAGCTAACAGCCGATAGTGTTATCAGTAATATAAAAAAAATTAATCAAGGCCAGCAAGTCAGTTTTAGTTTTACCATTATTGAAGGGCAAAACTTACGTGAAGTACTAAGTGCTATTAAAAAAGCCGATAATTTACAAAACGATTTAAAAAGTGATGAACTAAGTACACAAATACTGGGTAATAATATGCACTTAGAAGGCTGGTTATTCCCCGACACTTACCATTATCATAATAACGATACTGTAAGCGGTGTATTAAAACGTGCAGCACAGAAAATGCAGCAAACATTAGATGATGCTTGGCAGCAGCGCGCTGCTAATCTACCCTATAAAACAGCATACGAAGCACTAATAATGGCTTCAATTATTGAAAAAGAAACAGGCCTTGCTAGTGAACGTCCGTTAATTGCATCAGCGTTTGTTAATCGATTAAACACCAATATGCGCCTGCAAACCGATCCCACCGTAATATACGGGCTAGGCGCTGATTTTGATGGTGATATTAAACGTAAAGATTTGCGCGATTATACGCCTTACAATACGTATCGAATTAATGGTTTACCACCAACACCTATAGCAATGCCATCAAAAGCTGCTATTTTAGCTGCAGTTAATCCGCCGCAAAGTGAATACGTTTACTTTGTCGCAAAAGGCGATGGCAGTCATCAATTTTCAATCACGTTAAAGCAGCATAATGCAGCAGTTAAAACGTACATACTAAATAAAAAGAACTAAATTTTTATGAAACCAAAATTTATAGTAATAGAAGGGCTAGAAGGCGCTGGTAAATCAACAGCAATTTCCTTATGCCAAGATTTTTTAAACAAAAAACAGATCGACTTTATAAATGTACGTGAACCAGGCGGAACACCACTAGCCGAATCACTGCGCACACTTGTAAAAGCAGAGCATGAAGAAGAAATTGCCTTTGAAACCGAATTGCTGATCATGTATGCGGCGCGTTCGCAGTTAATGCATAACGTCATTAATCCTGCGCTTGAGCAAGGTCAATGGATATTGGCTGATCGCCATGATTTATCATCTCAAGCATATCAAGGTGGCGGACGAGGTATTAGCTCAAATACACTAGCGTCGTTATCATCAATGGTATTAAAAGGATTGAAGCCCGATTTAACTATTTACCTTGATATTGACCCTGTTATTGGCCTTGAACGTGCAAAAGGGCGAGGCGAACTTGATAGAATAGAGCAAGAAGCTATTGAGTTTTTTCAGCGCACTCGCATGCGTTACCTTGAGCTTGCTAACGACGACAGCTCAATTAAAACAGTTGATGCAAACCAAGACATCGATAAAGTACACCGCGATATAACTAACGTACTACGTACATTTTTTGAAGGGCTAAAATAATATGGCACTGCCTTGGCTACACGATACACAGCAACGCTTAGCGCAGAGCTTTCGTGGCCAACGTTTTCATCATGCACAGTTGTTTTGTGGACCCATTGGCGTTGGTAAATTCGAGTTAAGCGATCAGTTAGCTAATGCCTTATTGTGCCAAAATATAGTACAGCAATCAGCAGCTGCTAATAGTATTTTAGCACCGTGTGGCCACTGTAAAAGTTGTTTACTCACACTTGCAGGCACGCACCCTGATAAACGTTTAACGCAGGTTGATGGGCAAAGTATTGGCGTAGACGATATACGCGGGATCAGTGATTTTATGAATCACTCTGCGGCGCAAAATGGTAACAAAGTAGTTGTTATTAAAAATTGTGAAAAAATGACAACCGCCGCAGCAAATGCATTATTAAAAACGCTAGAAGAGCCAAGTAATAGCCGATTTTTGATACTTACAACAAGCCAAGCTGCACAGCTTCCGGCCACGATATTAAGCCGGTGTGCTAAAACAGATATAAAAGTAATAAACACACAACTTGCCCAGCAATGGCTTGAGTCATTGCAAATTAAAGGTTATAGCTGGTTGCCACTTTTTTATAGCCAACCATTACAAGTTAAGCATTGGCAAGAGCAAAGTCAGTTACAAAGTATTGATATGCTTTATAAGTTTGCAACTGAGTTTAAACAAAGTCATAATTTTAAAGTGTTAGTCGATATTATAAATAAACAGCCTGAGCTTGTTCGCATATTTACTTTGTTCTTAAGTGAGCAACTAAAGCAGCAGTTAATGCAAGGCATGAGCTTTGATGCATATCAGATTGCGCAACAGGCTCTGAGTGAATTTTTGCAAAATAACACAAAAATCCTTGGGCTTAATTTACCGCTTTCAGTATCGCGATTAGCGCACATATTACGTAATTCATAAAAAGGATTAAACATGCAAGAGCTATTAGTTGATATAGATGATCTAGATGAATTATATCGTTGTTATATGCCTTATTTAAAAAAAGGTGGCTTATTTGTACCCACTAATATGCGTTACGAAGTAGGGCACTCATTGGCACTTAGAGTTACCTTGCCTGATGCACTAGAAGATGATGTAGTGACGGGTAAAGTGTCGTGGATCACCCCACAAGGTGCACAAAGCTCTAACCCACCAGGGATTGGTATTACTTTCTTAGATGATAAAACAAACCTTAATTCTAAGATCGAAAAACTACTGGGGACTATGTTAAACTCCGGTAATCCGACTTACACCATGTAGTAAAAAACAGGCCCAATTTTGATTGTAGATTCGCATTGCCATTTAGACCGTCTTGATTTTGATAAACTTGATTTAAACCTTGACCAAGTGCTTGATAAAGCACGTGCTAAAAAGGTTGAGCATTTTTTATGTGTAAGTGTAACACTTGATCAGTTCCCGAGTATGCTTGACAAAATTCAGCATTACGACGATGTATCAGCTTCTTGTGGCGTACATCCACTTGATCAAAAATATGCACTTAACAAGCAGCAGTTAATTGACCTAGCATCGCACGACAAAGTAGTCGCTATTGGCGAAACAGGCCTTGATTATTATTATTCAAAAGATACACATGCAGTACAGCAAGCCAGTTTTGTTGGGCATATTGAAGTAGCTAACGAATTACAAAAGCCGTTAATTATTCATACTCGCGATGCACGTGTCGACACCATAAACTTAATGCGTGAACATAAAGCGGAAAATTGCGGTGGCGTATTGCATTGTTTTACTGAAGACTGGGATATGGCTAAAAAAGCCATAGACATGGGCTTTTATATTTCTATTTCCGGCATTGTTACCTTTAAAAATGCTTTAGAACTAAAAGAAGTCGTAAAAAAAATCCCACTCGATCGCTTATTAATAGAAACCGACTCGCCTTATTTAGCACCGGTACCGTATCGTGGGCAAACAAATCAGCCAGCATACGTAGAAGACGTTGCTTATTACATTAGCGAACTTAAAGGCATTAGCTTTAATGAACTGGCTAAAGCGACTACCGAGAACTTTTATTCTTTATTTAAATTAGCAGCTAAAGGCTAAATGCATGATTACTAACACGGCAAACCTTCCTATTTTACTAATGGGGCCAATGGTGCGCCGTGCAGAGCAAACTGGAGTCTGTATTCAGTTTGCTACCAGCAAGTCTGCAAACTGCCAAATAAACTTATTAAATGTTGAGTGTTATAGTGATCAACACACTGTTTCTTTAGGGGAACATTTGTATCTGCATTTCGTCATTATAAAGCCAATAGACAACAAACTCCCTCTAGATAGCTTATTAAACTATGAGCTTGTAATTGACGATACAGTAATCGATTTATCGCCTTGGTGCTATAGCAGTAAAACAACGCCTGCATTTGTAATCCCCGATAAACTCAGTGATATTTTGCATGGCTCGTGCCGTAATGCACATCATCCAGCAAAAGATAGCTTAGTGTCTGCAAGTCACTGGCAAAATAATCAGCGCGGTAATAATAATCAAGGCGCACAATTGCTATTACTGAGCGGTGACCAGGTTTACGCCGATGACGTAGCAGGCCCCATGTTATTAGCTATTCATCAGTTAGTTAAGCAACTAGGTATTTATAAAGAGCAACCACTTGCCATTGAGTTACCGGACGATATAAAAGAGCAACTTTATAATCGTCATTTGTATTTACCAAAAACGCCTTGGCAAAAACGTTCAAAATTAGGTATAGGTTACTGGCTAAAAAAAGACGAACCTCACTTTTCAAGTGTAAAAGCCTACAATCACCTTATCCATTTTGAAGAATACATAGCGCTTTATTTATTAAATTTTAGTGCTGCTGCTTGGCAATGCGTTGATATACAAAATACAACGTATTCAGGTCAAAACAAGCAAAACAAAACTATTTTTGACGCTGAAAAAACAGCACTGATTGATTATGCAAAAGGCTTAAGTGAAGTAGAGCGGTTGTTTGCCAATGTATCGACATTAATGATGTTTGACGATCATGATGTAACCGATGATTGGAACCTCACCGCTGGGTGGGAGCAAGCTATAAATGAAAATCCAAGTAGTAAACGAATCATTAATAACGGCTTAATTAGTTATTGGCTTTTCCAAGGAATGGGGAACGATGCACTAAATAAAACAGGCGAGTTACTAACACCTTTTAAGCAAAGCCGTACTGCTAATAATTTATGGCAGTTTAAAGCATTTGATAAACCACTAAACGATTTTAGTTTTTGGCATTACGAGTTAACTACAACCCCAAAAGTAGTGGTGCTAGATACACGTACGCACCGTTGGCGAAATGAGCAAAATTTTAACGAGCCTTCAGGTCTACTTGATTGGGAACGCCTAACAGAGCTTGAAGAAAGCCTATTAAGCCACGACCAGGTTATTATTGTATCACCAGCCCCCGTATTTGGTGTTAAATCAATAGAAGCTATTCAAGCCATGTTTAATATTTGCGGGCAACCGCTTATGGTTGATGTAGAGAACTGGATGGCACACGAAGGATCGGCTAAAAAACTACTCGATACGTTTAGGCGAACTGATACACCAAACGAAACGCTTATTTTATCGGGAGACGTGCACTATTCATTTTGTTTTTCAGTGCAAAAACGTTTTGGTAATCACCCCAACCGAATTTGGCAACTTACCGCCAGTGGTATTAAAAACGAATTTCCACGTAAATTAATAAACGTACTCGATAAACTAGATTCAATTTTATATGGACCAAAAAGCCCACTTAACTTTTTTACTAAACGTTGGCATATGGAAGTAGATAAACACCAAACTAAGGGCGAAGGGCAAAAGTATTTAGTAAGTGACTCTGCGATTAGTTTAATAACACTCGAACAAGGCAATTTAGCGCGCTATCAATTGATTCATGGCTCTGGGGAATTAACCGAATTTGATTTAGTTGAAAATTAAAAAATGCCCAGAGTAATTAGGAAAACTCTGGGCTTTAGAATGACTCTCTGTTGAGTCTTGCGTTAACTAAAAAAACTTTCTAGATTCTTAGGGAGAAGAAGAAAGTACTTAAAAGTGTAGTTAAGTAATGATAAAAGGCATAACTAAATTTTGCATTTAGTTATATTTAATAACAAATGCTTAGATTTTTTATGCGCAGTTTAAAATGGTTATCCATTTTTTATACCCAGCTTATTAACTGCGTATTTTGCACTAGATCTCGGGGTAGTGAATTTTTGATCTTATTTTTTTGCCATTTCCCGAGCCCAATAGGGCAACCACACAGTGTTAATACTACTTCACCTATTGTCTGAGTTGCTTCCGTTAAGCGTATATCTTTACCTTGAAAATAATCATTTGCTTGCTCGTTATTTAAAGCAAATACATTAGTTTTACACTCATTGCCAAATACGGTTGCAAACTCGTGCGTTAGCCTTACGCCATTTTTATGAATAATGCCAATTTGAATACCTAAGCGTGCGTACTTAATTTTATTTTGCAGGGCTTCAAACCCTTGTGGAAATAACCACAGCTCTTTGTCGCGCTGCATTAAGTTGCCAGGAAGATTAGTTAATTCAAAGTGCTTTTTAAGCGACTGCATAAACGCGGCACTTTGCTTTTTATCAAACTCGTTAAACGGAAACGCGCCTTTTTTAACAGTTTGATTTGGGTTATCGCAACTTGCGTGCTTTTTAAATTTAGCAATAAAAAAGCCTTCGCTATCGAAGGTTTGCGGCCATACATGTAAATAGCCCTCATTAGTTGTGGCTTCGCTTGCACCTTCAAATAAATCACTTAGGGATTGTGGCTCTATATAGTCGCCAAATTCACTGAGTAAATAATCGCATACTTGCTGGTTTTCGAGCGGAGTAAGTGTACAGGTTGAATACACTAACGTGCCACCTGGCTTTAATGCGTAAAATGCGCTTTTAATTAAGTCTTTTTGTACTTGGGCTATTTGTATGTTTGATTCTATTGACCAATTTTTTAGTGCGTCGGCGTCTTTACGCACAGTACCTTCGCCAGAGCATGGCGCGTCTAGCAATATGCTATCAAAGCATTCAAACATGTAGTTGCCAAATATAACGCCATCAAAGTGCGAGAGCGCACAGTTACCGACCCCCATGCGTTTTAAGGTGGCGCTAAGTACCTTTAAACGAGATGACGAAAGCTCATTTGCAACAAGCACGCCTTGGTTATTCATAAGCGCAGCTAGCTGTGAGGTTTTAGAGCCCGGCGCTGATGCCATATCAAGCACGGTGTTATTTTGAGTGCCTGTGAGTTCAATACTTTGCTTTAAGGCAATAGGCGGCAGCATTGAACTTGCTTCTTGTACGTACATCGCACCGCTTAGGTGTAAGTCGGTATTACCGAGGGCTAGGTTTTGCTCTTCATCGCTTGGGCGTTCTAACCAAAAGCCTTCACTGCACCAAGGGATGGGGGTTAGCAGCCAATTTTTTTCAGTTGCACGTTTTACAAATTCTTCAATGCTAATTTTTAATGTATTAACGCGGATAGATTTTCTGAGCGGCCGACGACACGCATTTAAAAAGTCATCCAAGTTTAGATGCGCTGGTAAATAGGTTTTTACGTCATCAATAAAGTGCTCAGGAATAAAAGTGTTGGCGTTCACGCGTTAGCTCATACTATAAAAATAAAGCGCGATAATAGCATTTATATAACGCATTTTCAGCGCTTAAAAACGTAACATCCAATTTATTACTATGTCGACACTTTGTTGTTTTACTCTATTTTCAAGGTGATTTTATACGGCTTTAGATTAATAGTGTCGACAATGAGTGCGTTTTTTAGTCTTTTTGTTGTGCTCAAGGGTTGACATGGTTTTTTAATAAGCCCATAGTAACGGCATTAATTGTCGACAATCTAAAAAATAACTTATGACACACACATTTTTAAACGAAGCGCCTATTACTACCGCATCAGATCAGGTATTTGTAGATATGCGCCGTGAGATTGTTGAAGGCAGTATAGTTCAAGGCAGTAAAATATCAGAGCCTGAACTTGCAAAGCGTTATGGTGTAAGCCGTGCAACGCTTAGAGAAGCGTTAAATCGCTTAGAGAGTTGCTACCTTGTTGAGCGTAAAGCTAACGTAGGTTGCCGAGTAGTTGCCCTTACCGCTGAGCGTTTGATTGAAGTTTATCAAGTTCGCAGCTCACTTGAAGGCTTGGCATGTAGGCTGGCTGCCGACAATATGGAACCCGAAGAGATAAAAGGCTTAAAGCAATTACTTAATCAGCACTTGCAAACACAACGTGTTAAAGAGGGCGAGTCTTACTATCAAGAAGCCGGCGATTTAGATTTTCATTACCGTATTATTCAAGGCAGTAAAAACGCGCATTTAATTCATTTACTGTGTAATGAGCTCTATCAATTAATACGCATGTACCGTGTACAAATGGGCATGGTGGGGCCGCGTGTATCAAAAGCGTTTGATGAGCATTTAGCTATTATTAACGCCATTGAAAACCACGACGGCGAACTGGCCGAAATGCTTATGAAGCGCCACATAAGCGCATCGCAAGCAAATATTCAAACCAAATTCGACTTATTAGCTAAGCAAAAAGCATAAGCTGCTAAAAGCTAGCAAGAGCAGTTAAACAGTCATAATTACAGATTAAAACTATAAGTTACTCCACGTAGCAACCGTTCAAAGTGAGGAGAAAGTAATGTCAGCAGGATTAAAATTTAAACACGCTATTGCCAATAACCGCCCGTTACAAGTGGTAGGTACTATTAACGCCTACACAGCGATGATGGCAGAAAAAATGGGCCACCAAGCTATTTACCTCTCAGGTGCGGGTGTTGCAAACGCCTCGTTTGGTATGCCAGATTTAGGTATGACAAGCCTTGATAACGTGCTTGAAGATATTCGTCGTATTACCGGTGCCAGCGACTTACCGCTACTTGTTGATGCCGATACCGGTTGGGGTGGGGCATTTAACATTGCACGCACAGTAAAAGAAATGACTAAAGCCGGTGCGGCGGGTTTTCATATTGAAGACCAAGTAGCACAAAAGCGCTGTGGCCATCGTCCTAATAAAGAAATTGTAAGCCAAGGTGAAATGGTTGACCGTATTAAAGCGGCGGTTGATGCAAAAACCGATAGCGATTTTTACATTATGGCCCGTACCGATGCATTTCAAAAAGAAGGTTTAAATGCCGCTATTGACCGTGCAGCTGCCTGTGTTGAAGCCGGTGCTGACGCTATTTTTGCAGAAGCCGTACACGACCTTGCTGATTACCAAGCATTTGCAAAAGCGATCAACGTTCCAATTTTGGCAAACATTACTGAGTTTGGCCAAACACCTATTTACACAAAAGAGCAGTTAAGCGATGTAGGTGTTGAAATGGTGCTTTACCCACTAAGTGCATTTAGAGCCATGAACAAAGCAGCATTAAACGTGTATTCAGCAATTTTAAATGAAGGCTCGCAACAAAGCCAAATTGAAAATATGCAAACGCGCTCTGAACTTTACGACTTTTTAGATTACCACACGTACGAGAACACACTCGACACACTTTTTTCATCAAAATCTGACAAATAATAATTATTAAAAAATAAAATCACACACAAATTTAAGATAGGAGAAGAACATGGTAGATAAAGCATTAGGCGGCGCGGGTTTACGCGGACAAGTGGCTGGTCAAACAGCATTGTGTACTGTTGGACAAAGTGGTTCTGGTTTAACGTATTGTGGTTACGATATTAGCGAACTTGCCGAAAAAGCGCAGTTTGAAGAAGTGTCTTTTTTACTTTCACGCGGTGAGTTACCTACAACTAGCGAATTGGCAGAATATAAAGCAAAACTAAAAAATTTACGCGGCTTACCAGATGCACTTAAAACCGTGCTTGAAAATATTCCTAAAGACGCGCACCCAATGGATGTAATGCGCACGGGTTGCTCAATGTTGGGTAACCTTGAAATGGAGCTTGATTTTAGCCAAGCTAATGATGCAATCGACCGTATGGTTGCTGTGTTCCCAAGTATTATTTGTTACTGGTACCGCTTTACACACGATGGCGTACGCATTGAAACACAAACAGATGACGACTCTGTTGGCGCACACTTTTTAACACTGTTACACGACAAAGCACCCAGCGAGTTATTTGCGCAAGTGATGAACGTATCACTAATTTTATACGCAGAGCATGAATTTAACGCCTCTACCTTTACGGGACGTGTATGTGCTTCAACTTTATCTGATATTCATTCTTGTGTAACTGGCGCGATTGGTACGCTGCGTGGTCCACTTCATGGTGGTGCTAACGAAGCGGCTATGGATATGATTCAAGGCTTTACAAGTGCTGAGCATGCTGAACAAGAAGTCATGGGCATGCTTGAACGTAAAGACAAAATAATGGGCTTTGGTCATGCTATTTATCGCGAATCTGATCCACGCAATATAATTATTAAAAAATGGTCTGAAAAACTAGCAGCAGAGGTAGGCGATACCGTGCTTTACCCTGTGTCTGTTCGTTGTGAAGAGATTATGTGGCGCGAGAAGAAGCTGTTTTGTAATGCTGATTTTTTCCATGCGTCTGCTTATCATTTTATGGATATTCCAACTAAATTATTTACGCCAATATTTGTAATGAGCCGTGTTACTGGTTGGACTGCGCATGTAAAAGAGCAACGCGCTAACAACCGTATTATCCGCCCAAGTGCCGATTACACAGGCCCTGATGCTCGTAGTTACACACCAATAGAGTCACGTTAAAAAATGGGTGAGCACGCATGTGCTCACTTTTTATTGCACATAGCCACTAGCGAGCAGTTTTTCTCAAACTTTTCATTAAACACGCTAGCTGTGAGCAAACACCGTCACCAATTAGCGAATTTATTATGACCATAATTAATAATACCCAATACCGTAAACCTCTACCGGGCTCAAATGTCGACTATTACGATACGCAAGAAGCCGTAGATGCAATTAAGCCAGGTGCATACGCTACGCTACCTTATTCATCACGTGTATTTGCCGAAAACCTAGTACGCCGATGCGACCCTGCCATGTTAACCGATGCACTTAATCAGCTAATTGAGCGAAAGCAAGATTTAGATTTTCCGTGGTATCCGGCGCGTGTGGTCTGCCACGATATTTTAGGCCAAACAGCACTTGTTGATTTAGCAGGGCTTCGTGATGCAATTGCAGCCAAAGGCGGCGATCCGGCAAAAGTGAATCCTGTGGTACCCACGCAGTTAATAGTGGATCATTCGTTAGCGGTAGAGCATGCCGGTTTTGATCCTGACGCATTTGAAAAAAACCGCGCTATTGAAGACAGACGAAATGATGACCGTTTTCACTTTATAAACTGGACAAAAACTGCGTTTAAAAATATTGACGTTATTCCACCGGGTAACGGCATTATGCATCAAATTAATCTTGAAAAAATGTCGCCGGTTATTCAAAACCGAGATGGCATTGCATTCCCCGATACTTTAGTAGGTACCGATAGCCACACGCCACATGTTGATGCGCTGGGTGTTATTGCTGTGGGTGTAGGCGGGCTTGAAGCTGAAAGCGTAATGCTTGGCCGTGCTTCTTATATCCGCTTACCTGATATTGTAGGTGTTGAGCTTACAGGCAAACGCCAACCTGGTATTACCGCAACCGATATTGTGCTCGCTATTACTGAATTTTTACGCGAGCAACGTGTTGTATCTACCTATTTAGAATTTTACGGTGAAGGTGCTGACGCGCTTACACTTGGTGACAGAGCAACCATTTCGAACATGACACCTGAATTTGGCGCAACTGCAGCCATGTTTTATATCGATGATAAAACAATAGATTACTTGCGTTTAACAGGCCGTGAAGAAGAACAAATTGCCCTAGTAGAAAACTACGCAAAAACAGCGGGCCTTTGGAGCGATAGCTTAAAAACCGCAAAATACGAGCGTGTACTTACGTTTGATTTATCAAGCGTGGGACGCAATATTGCGGGTCCATCTAATCCGCACCGCCGTGTATCAACAAGCGATTTAGCTAAAGAAGGTATTTCGGGTGTCGTTGAAAATGAAGAGGGCTTAATGCCAGACGGCGCATGTATTATTGCGGCTATTACTAGCTGTACCAATACCAGTAATCCGCGCAATGTAATTGCCGCTGCACTCCTTGCCCGTAACGCAAATGTAAAAGGCTTAACGCGCAAACCTTGGGTTAAAACTTCATTAGCACCGGGCTCAAAAGCAGTGCAATCATACCTTGAAGATGCAAACTTACTAACAGAGCTTGAGCAACTTGGCTTTGGCATTGTTGGTTTTGCGTGTACTACCTGTAATGGGATGAGCGGTGCCCTTGACCCTGTTGTTCAAAAAGAAGTCATCGATCGCGATTTATACACGACAGCGGTGCTTTCGGGCAATCGTAACTTTGACGGGCGAATTCATCCTTATGCTAAGCAAGCATTTTTAGCGTCACCTCCTTTAGTTGTTGCGTACGCCATTGCAGGTACTATTCGCTTTGATATTGAAAAAGGGATACTAGGGCAAGATCAACAAGGCAACGATATTACGCTTAAAGATTTATGGCCGTCTGACGAAGAGATTGATGCAGTAATTAAGCAAAGCGTTAAGCCTGAGCAATTTAGAAAAGTATACGAGCCGATGTTTAATTTAACCGTAGATTACGGTGAAGATAACGACCCACTTTACGACTGGCGCCCAGAAAGCACCTACATTCGTCGCCCTCCTTATTGGGAAGGTGCACTTGCGGGTGAGCGCACTATGACCGGTATGCGCGCGCTTGCAGTACTTGGCGATAACATTACAACGGATCATTTATCGCCATCAAACGCAATTATGGCAAGCAGCGCTGCTGGCGAATACCTGACCAAAATGAACGTCCCAGAGGAAGACTATAACTCGTACGCAACGCACCGGGGCGATCATTTAACAGCGCAGCGTGCAACATTTGCAAACCCAAAACTACTTAATGAAATGGTACTGGACGAAAACGGCGAAGTTAAGCAAGGCTCTTACGCACGCTTAGAACCACAAGGCACTAATACCCGTATGTGGGAAGCAATCGAAGCTTACATGGAGCGTAAACAACCGCTTATTATCGTAGCCGGTGCCGATTACGGTCAAGGTTCATCGCGCGATTGGGCTGCAAAAGGCGTAAGACTTGCAGGCGTTGAAGTAATAGCAGCTGAGGGCTTTGAGCGTATTCACCGTACTAACTTAATTGGTATGGGGGTTTTACCGCTTGAGTTTAAAGCAGGCACAACGCGTAAAACTCTAAAGCTGGATGGCAGTGAAACGTACAATGTAACGGGTGATTTAAAACCAGGCGCCACCGTTAATTTAAGCATTACCCGTAAAGACAGTGAAGTGCTTACTGTGCCTATGAAGTGCCGTATCGACACCCAAGAAGAGCTTTCTATTTACGCAGCTGGTGGTGTATTACAGCGCTTTGCTCAAGACTTTTTAGAAGCAACACAATCTGCATAAGGGCAAGCATTATGTTTAAACCGCAAATTAAAGTGCCTGCAACCTATATGCGTGGCGGCACCAGTAAAGGTGTATTTTTTAATTTAACTGATTTGCCAAAGCCTGCTCAAGTAGCAGGCGAGGCGCGCGATAATTTATTACTGCGTGTTATTGGCAGCCCCGATCCGTATGCTAAGCAAACGGATGGCATGGGCGGTGCTACATCAAGTACCAGTAAAACCGTCATTTTAAGTAAAAGTGAGCAAGCCGAACACGATGTTGATTACTTGTTTGGTCAAGTGGCTATAGATAAACCTTTTGTAGATTGGAGTGGTAACTGTGGCAACTTAACGTCAGCAGTCGGTGCTTTTGCCATTAGTAATGGTTTAGTCGATAGAAGCAGAGTACCTAATAACGGTGTTGCTATCGTGCGGGTGTGGCAGGCTAATATTAAAAAAAGCATATTAGTGCATGTCCCTATGACAAATGGCGAAGTACAAGAAACCGGCGACTTTGAGCTCGATGGCGTTACATTTGCTGCAGCTGAAGTAAAACTTGAATTTATGGACCCCGCTGATGGCGATGGCGCGTTATTTCCAACAGGTAACGTAGTTGATGACTTAGAGGTTCCAGGTGTTGGTACTTTAAAAGCAACCATGATAAATGCAGGTATTCCTACTGTATTTATTAAAGCCACTGATATTGGTTATACCGGCACAGAGCTGCAAGACGATATAAATAACGATGTTGCAGCGCTTGAAAAGCTTGAAACCATTCGTGCTTATGGCGCTGTTAAAATGGGCTTAATCACTAACATTAGTGAAGCGCAAGTTCGCCAACATACGCCAAAGGTTGCGTTTGTTGCATCACCTTTAGATTACAAAGCGTCTAGCGGAAAGCTTATTGAAGCTGCAAATATCAATTTATTAGTGCGCGCTATGTCGATGGGTAAACTGCACCATGCCATGATGGGCACAGCGGCTGTTGCTATTGGCACGGCCGCAGCAATCGAAGGCACACTCGTAAATATAGCCGCTGGTGGCGGCGCATTGAGTGAAGTTAACTTTGGTCATCCGTCGGGCACGCTAAAAGTAGGTGCTGAAGCTAAAAATACTGCAGGTAATTGGCTAGTTACCAAAGCAAGTATGAGCCGCAGTGCACGAGTATTAATGGAAGGGGTTGTAAGGGTTCCTTATTAAAATAAAGTCCCTCTTGTGATTATGCAGTGGGGTTTTCTATGTAGTAATTATTTCAATATCTGGGTCTATTTATCTTCGAGGTTGAATTTGCAGCTGTATGTTTGGTTTTTAGGCAAGGCAACGCCTATGGTGTTATTTACTATAAATAGGCGATAACGCAGCATAGATGTCAAACATGCATTGCCCTTGGGTTCGTGTTGGGGACTATTTGCTCGGTTATTACTTAACCTTAACTCTGGTTAAGAGACTTACTAACATATTGAATCATGATGATATTAAACTTATTTTCTCTAGCCAGCTATTTTCAACGCAGTTAGCGAGCCCACTAGATTACAAACCTCGCATCGCGATTAAATTGCCTTAGGTAATAAAAAGAAAAACCAAATATATGGCTCAATGCTTAGCGATTGAAAAAATTTGAATGTTGTCATAGTCATATTTTTTTAGTTAATTTTCATTCCAGTTCAGTAAAAAAACCGCTTTTTTCTTCGATTCATCGCATTTACTTGAAGAATAATATTAACAAACTAAATTAAATGTAATATTCAATTCACAAAATGGATATACTATATTTTAGCGTCCTGAGTTTTTATGATTTTTAATTAGATTACTGAGGGTCATAAAGAAATAGTATGTAGATAAAATCAAAATACATTTAATAAAATGTATAAATATGTAGCAAAAATATATGGCTTAATGGTATTTTTAGAATTCTAGTAACAAAGGTTAGTATTGCGTGTTCGTTTATTATTTTTGTAAACTTGAACAATGCAAATTGTGACTAAACTAATTTCTGATACTCATTTCAAGCTATCAAGGAGAAATAAATGTCGAAGCGTATGATCAAATTTACACCAATTGCAGCATCAGTTGCACTTACATTGGGCTTAACAGCTTGTGGTTCTGATAACGATAGGAATGTATACGTACCTCCTGTTGAATCTTTTAGCTCATCAGATGATGCTCAATTTAATGTTGAAGTAACTGGTAAAGCTGTTAAAGGCGCAATGATGAACGCGGTAGTAAGCGTTTCTACATTAGATGCAACTGGTCAAAGTGTACCTGTTGCATTTAGATTAGAAGCCTCTTCTGAAGCTGAATCTTTCTCTGGAGAAGGTTTATCGCAAGATGCAGCCGATGCTGATTTAGAAGCAAACAAAATTGCAGGTAACCCTGATGATGTTCTAACAAATGAAAGCGGACGCTACAGCATTTTCTTAGAAGATAACTTTACTGGACCAGTTTACATCACAGTTAAAACGTCAGAAGAAGGCGATGAGAGCTTTTTAAGATGTGATGCTTACTTAGGTTGTGGTTCTTACGCAACAGCCCCAGAAGTTGATGATGTAAATGATGGCGATACTGCAATTGAATTTGGTGAATGGTACAAAACTGATCTAGAACTGTCAGTAATCAAATTTGTCCCAGCAATTACAGCTGATACGTCAGGTGCAAGTGGAGCTCAAGGCGATCCAGGTGTATCTCGTTCTTTAACAGCTAATGCAACATTGTTTACGACTATCGGTTCTCAGTTAATTATTACAGCTGGAGGAGAGGTTGGTCCTCCTACTCTTGCTGAAGTAAGTTTACGCAGTTTTTTCCAATTAATGGGACCTGATAGCACACTTCAAATACCAGAGTTACTTGCTGACCCTTCAATTGGTGGTGCAGTTGATTTAAGTGATGTAGACGGTGAAGAAGAGTTAAGCGAAGGTATTTTAGCAATTTCTCAAATAGCGTCATCTATTCAAGGTTTAGACTCTATCAGCGATGTGCTAAGTAAATTAAAAACAGGCATTAAAGATGGTAAGTTAAGCGGTAGTGATGATGCTGAAATTGCAGCGTTAGCGGCTAAACTTCAACAAGCAGTAACAAACACATCTAACATTTTTTTAGCCATTGCTACTGGTGATGATGATGCTATTGAAGCTGCAATTATAAATGCATTCAATGTTGTTAATCCAAATGCAACAGATGCTGAAAAAGATGCATTTATTTTACAAGCGGCTGGCATTGCTGCTAAAGCAAAAGCAGCAAAAAATAAAGCTATTAAAAATGGCGCAGCAACTGACGCTAGTTTAGCGCTTATTGCTAAAAAAGTTAAAAAAGCATTAGAAAAGTTAGGTTGTACAGATAACTGTGAAGCTGATGACAATTTTTATGCTCGATTAGCTGTTTCTGTTACAGCAGAGGTTACAGCATCAGAAGCTGAACTTGTTACTTTACAAGCTTTAGTAGTGACAGCTGAGACTAACTTAGCAGATGCTCAATCTCTAGGTGGAGAAACGGTTACTGATGCAGCAAGTGCTGTCGCATTTGCAAGTGCAGTAGCTACACTTGTTAATGAAGCTGAAACTGCCGATTTAGCAAATAAAGTAAATAAATTATTTATTAAGTCTCAAGGTCTTGTTTCAGCAGCAACATTACTTGTTGACCAAAATAATACATACCAACAAATTCTTGATAATGCAGAAGATCTACTATCTGATGCAAATACAGAAGTTGACAAAGTAAGTGCGTTTGACGCAGCGCTTGCTGAATTAGTTATTGCTGTTGATGCGGCTGTTACAGAGTTTGATGTTGAAGTAACGGCGGCTAAAGCTATTGCTATTGATGCAGCAGATGTTGCAGATGCGAAGCAAACCCTATCAATGACGGCAGAAGCTGCTTCTACTTCAGCGCTTGCTGATGCACAAAACGCGACGATCGATACCGCTGTTAATGCAGCGGCTGCTCTAGAGCTTGCAACAGCAGCAGTCTCTGCCGCATCTGAATTTGCTGCAACTGTAGATGCATTGGAAATTGCTATAGCGCAAGCTAAAGCAGCTGCACAAGCATATTTAGATGTTGCTGTAACAGATGAAGATAAAGACGCAGCACAAACATTAGTTGATGATGCTGATGCAATGGTTAAAGTTGCTACTGATAAAGCTGAATTAGCAGCGGAGCAGTTTACAGCTGCGTTAGCGCTTCAAGTTGCTGCAGAAGAAGCGCTTCCTAAACTAACTGTACTAGCTTCTGTTAAAGCTACGTCAGAGTCATTAGCGACTATGACAGTGCTAACGAGTACTGGTGGTGATGCTATTATTGATGCTGCTGAAATTGTAGCTGATGTAATCGATGAAGTTTCTGGTATGGGTGATTCTGCATCGGGTACATCTACACGTTTCCCTAACTGGGCTTACAATTACAGCTTAGATGATCTTACACTTATGCTTAGCAATGCTACTACAGGTGAAATGATTAACGCAGCGGCTTCTTATGAAGGTGATAAGCTAGTTGTTGCTTGGGGTGCTACGCTGGTAGGCGAAAATGATGCATCTATTAAGCTTGTAACTGCTGATACGCAAGTAGCAGCATTGACAGATTGTGTTGAATTTGCAGCAGGTACAATTGATGCTACTCAAATCGATTCATGTTTAGTATTTACTTTTGATGGCGCGGTGACGGCTGATAATGTAGATGATGCAGAAATCATAATGACTGAAACGACTAACCATATTGAAATTATGGATGGCGATTCTGGCTTTAACGGCGTGTTAAGCATTACAGCTGATGAAGAAACAGATTCAAGTTCTATTTCATTAGAAGGTGTATCTGGTGATGTAGACTTTAAAGTAATGACTACATACCTTGACAGCGACATGGAAGAAGCAAGTGCTTTAGATATTACAGTAAATAATGCAATGGGTTACACGTTGTCTATTACTGGTAATGAAAGTGCAGGTTACACTGGTGACGTTATGGCTATGTACAATGAGATGATGATGTCTTTTGGTACTGCAGCTAAAACAACAAACGGTCTTTCAATTACTTACATTGATGGTGACGTAGTTGATTACACTGATGTTGATTTAATTGATTCATCTAAGTAATATTTAAACTATAAAAGGGGAAAGCAGCGCTTTTCCCTTTTTTTATAGAAAGCGATTAAATTATGAAAAAAAAAATTCTCTTGTTAGGATTTTCAACAGCTCTTATTTCTCCATTTGTTTCCGCAGATAACCAATTTCAAGTATTTACACATTTTGACGCAGAGATTTACACCGAAGCACAGCCAGTACAAGCTTTTGTCGATGATTTCGATGCACCACTAAAATCGGGAGACAGTGCATTTACTTACAATATATTTGAAGTCGGTGTGGGTTTCGGGAATTTTAAGGTTGGTTTACAAAGTCGCTATGATTACGTGCTTAATTTTGATCCAGATACGGCCAAATACACTCACACTGAAAAAAATAATTTAGAGTTTGAGGATCGTTTTTATACATATAATTTAGATGCAAAACAAGCGACTTCAAATGGTGTTTTTGTATCTTACGATTTTAAGTTTTTAGATAAAAATTCATTAACAATTACACCTAAATTATCCGTTTTTTCGAGTACGCATTTTCAAGATGCTACTGTAAATGGCGAAATTTATAGCGATGAAGTTGAAGGTGCTGTAACTGTTGATTACAATTTTTCAAAAGATATTTTATTTAAAAAATTCACACCAGACCAGAAACCTGAAGGCCTAGGCTATAGCCTAGATATTTTTGCTGATTGGCAAGTAAATGATGAACTACAACTTGGTTTTAGTGTAAAAGATTTACTCTATAAAACAGATTACGACGATAGTGGCTTTGTTAAAGGCCAAACTACAGAAGTTCCATTTAGTGAAAATGACAACGGCGACATTACTACCCAGCCAACAGTATCATTAAAAACGTCTGCATTTGGAAATACCGAATCGCATGATTTTGAGATGGAAATGCGACTACAAGCATTTGCCGATTACAGAATAAACGAGCGTTTTTCAACCCAACTAACTTTAAAACGTTACGATAAAGACACGTTTAGCCAATTAAAAGGCCGCATTCACTTTTGGGAACATTGGAAAGTACAAGCAGGCTACGAAACAAAAAGTGAAGCGTTTTTGGTTGGTATAGAAAGTGAATATTTTGGTCTTAATTTACAAACAGATAGCTTAGATTTAGATAAAGCCTATTATGCGAATGTGAATTGGTACGTGAACATTAAGTTTTAAGGAATGAAGATGTTAAAACAAATTATACCTTTAGGGGTCGCTATTGCATTGGTAGGTTGTGGTTCTTCATCAGACAGTGACAGTTCAGAATCTGTTGCAGTGAGTGAAGTTTCAACATCTTCTTCTGTAAATTTTTATGTATCTAATTGGCAATCACCACAGGGAACGCTTAATGTTTTAGATAGTGATGGGGTGGTGAAAGAATCAATTGAAGTCGAAAACATCAATACTGCGAGTATAAATGTAACTCCACTTACTTTTAATAGCTTTGAGTTTATACCTAGTGATACAACGCTACCTTGCCCACGCTTTACCGGTTGCGGCAGAACAGTTCGTGGTGATGCAAATGACTTAAACGCGAACCGTTTAATCGACTATCAAGAATTAACAGCCGTTACTCTTAATTACAAAGCAGCTGCTTTTAGTGCTCCTGGTGTAAATACGGTTTATTTATCGCCATTGAGTAAAGCAATTACTGACGAAGGTTTTGGTGCTACACAGGCTAGTTTATCAGCCACGCCTTTTTATCATTTAACGCACAGTAATTTAAATGCAAGTGTTGAAGCAGAAATGGTTACTAACGCATTTACTTACGCGGCAATTTTAGCTGGTGTTGCTGATAGTACGTTTAGCGTTGTAAGTGCTTTTAATGCATTTACTAACTTGGAGACTGACCAGCAAGCGTGGCAAGATTACAGCGATTTAGCAGTGCAGTATGTTACAGATAACTTATTTAGCGACCAAGGTAATGCTTTGCTGAAAAATGTCGCTGGTCAAGTTAAGCAAACCATTGCGAGCGTAACTACATTCACAAATTGGCAGGCTCGTTCAGCAGAAGTACAAAGCTTAGATTCAAGAGAGTTACTTGTTGATACGCGAAATATAATAGGTGTTGCAAGACTTCAAGAAAAAGCTTACTCAGATGAATTAGACGCAAAATTTACTGAGCTTGAAGGTGCATTTGATGAAGACACACAAAGAACTCTTAGTGCGCTTACTAATGCTTTAAATGAAGTTATTACAAACTATTCTCCACTTGCAGAAGGCTCTACGCCAGCAGGACAATATAAGCTTCGTGATTTGGATATCATTTATAGCCAATCACCTTATACATGGGCTATTACTGGCACATATGATGATTTACCTATAGCAATTGATTTATCAATCCCAACATTTAGGGTAAGTGGTGTACTGGGAGATAAAATTGAAGGTGTAATGAGCGCAACTGTCACAAATGGCGCTACGGTATTGAGTGTTGATGTGAGTGAGTTGGTGATTCAATTTGATGGTATAGATGCTCAAAGTGAATTAAACCCAGAAGCTGATACAGGTATAGCGCAGATCACGACCAATGTAATTATCAATAAAGCAGCGGGTAAACTAGAAGGTGACTTATCATTAAACTTAAATCGTTTTGTTAATTCACTAGGTGAGGAGTCAACTACGTTATCTACCTTTGATTTTAATGGTAATTACGTAAGCGGCACTCAAAACACTGCATTTCATATCACAGCAGTAGAGGCTTCGCCTTTTATTGGTGAAGATAATGACGATTTAGCCTTTACTTTTGAATTAGATTTTCCATTGAGTGGTGCAAGCGATTTTAAATTTGCATACGTAGGTGATGTTGAAAATTTATCTGAACTTACTTCTACAGATATATTTGTTAGTGTAAAAAATAGGGCGTTGGATTTACGTATTCGTGATGTTAGTGGCAATATTAACCTCATTGCGAAAGGCGAAAATGGACGTTGGTTAGATGTAAAACAAAAGGGCCGTAATTACAGTGGAGGTTTATATTTTGGTGATACTAAAATAGCTGACGTTACTGCCGTTCGTGGCATCCCCGGGGTTTTATTTTCAAATGGCGATTTTGAATCGTTGTTCTAATTAATTGACTTAAATATTAGACATAAAAACCCAATATTAGTTGGTTTTTTATGTCTAATAGTAAGCATTTATAGCAACTCAATACTTACTGTTGCGCCTTTTTCGATATTGCCGCTTTGTGCTGGCACTACAATTAAGCAGTTAGCTTTACTAAGCGACGAAAGCACACCCGAGCCCTGTTTATTAAACGGGGCAACCACCAAGTCACCTTGCTCGTTAGTTGTTGCAGTACCGCGCTGAAAGTCAGCTCTGCCAGGGCGCTTTTTAATAACGGATGTAGTAACAGCGTTAAAGCGCATTTTAGGGTTTACTTCACCAAGACCCGACAGCTTTTGCAGTGCAGGCTCTACTAACTGATTAAAGGTGACAGCAGCCGACACAGGGTTACCTGGCAAGCCAAAAAAGTAACTGTTAGCTAGTTTACCAAAGGCAAAAGGTTTGCCTGGTTTCATGGCTATTTTCCAAAAGTGAATATTGCCAATTTCGTTGAGCACTTCTTTCGTAAAGTCGGCTTCACCAACCGATACACCACCTGAGCTTATTACGGCATCGGCAAGTTCGTTCGCTTTTAAAAATGCATTGGTGATGAGTTCTTTGTCATCAGGGATAATTCCTAAATCAAGCACGTCTATATTTTTTTGTTGCAGCGCACTAATAATAACAGCGCGGTTGCTCTCAAAAATAGCGCCTTGTTTAAGCGGCTGACCAGGTTCAATTAGCTCATCGCCGGTAGAAAGTACCGCTATTTTTAGGGTTCTTACCACGTCTATATTGGCAATTCCTAAAGACGCAAGTAATCCCACATCAACGGCTTTTAGTTTATCGCCTGCTTTTAAAATAACATCGTCGATTGCTATATCTTCGCCAGCAAAACGCACGTTTTCGTTTAGTTTTGGTTGCGCGGTAAACGTAATTTTATCACCATCAACCGAGGCATTTTCTTGCATTACAACGCCGTTAGCGCCTGGTGCAATGGCGGCGCCGGTCATTATTCTTACGCATTGCCCTGGGGTAAGCGTTTCTTCAAAAACTTGACCCGCAAACACACTACCTACTTGTGTGTAGGTTAAGCTTTTATCTGAAATACACAGCGCATAGCCATCCATTGCGGAGTTGTTATGAGCGGGTACGTTTATAGTTGACTTAACATCGCTTGCTAAAACGCGATCAACGCTTTGCATTATAGAAATAGTTTCAACGTCTTTAACAGGCGTTATTGTGCCAAATATATTCTGTATTGCAGTTTCAATTGGCAATAAACCGGGTGCATTGCAAACATCGTTCATATATATTGCTTACTTAAATCATTTTATTTTGAAACAATACTTATAATGTCAAAGCTTTACAATACATGGTTGGGTTATTTTTTGTGTGTAGCATGCATACTTTCGTGCAGCGTAAACGCAAAAGAAACGCTGCAAGTAGCCGTAGCGAGTAATTTTAAAACTGTATTGCAAACCTTACTAAAAAAATCCCCATTACCTGATGTTGACGTGAAAATATCAGCAGCTTCTAGCGGTGTTTTATATTCGCAAATAGTGCATGGCGCGCCATTTGATGTGTTTTTATCAGCTGACGATTTTCGCCCGCAATCGCTTATTAAAGAAGGCTATGCCGAGCAAAGCAGTTTAATTACTTACGCGTTAGGCGAACTTGCTTTGTGGCAACCCAAAGCTGAAAAAGTAAATGATAAAGTAGCCATTGCTAATCCGCGTTTTTCACCATACGGGCGTGCCTCAGAGCATTACGCGAATAACCATTTTAAAAAACCAATAAATTATGTGTACGGGAATAACATTACACATGCGTTTCAGTTTGTGCAAAGTGGTAATGTAGGAGTAGGGCTGGTGGCTGTTTCATCACTAAAGGCGGCTTACAGTAACACGCAAGATCAAAAATATTTAGATTATACCGTGCTGCCTACCAATCAATATCCCGATATAATTCAACAAGGCGTTATTATTAGCTCGACTAAAAAGCATGCTAGCGCTAAGCAACTTATGCACTTTTTAATGACGCAGGCTACGCAGCAACAGTTAATTGAATTAGGTTACAGAATAAAGGACAACAATGCTTCAAAGTGATTTAACCGCGCTGTGGTTAACTATAAAACTTGCCTTTATAACCGCAGTGCTCCTTCTTGTTTTTTGTATTCCACTGGCTTACAAGCTTGCTGGCTATAACGGTAAGTTTAAACCATTTTTAGAGGCATTAATTGCAATGCCTTTAGTGCTACCTCCTACATTATTAGGGTTTTACTTACTTGTTTTATTTTCGCCTGATCACGCTTTTGGGCAGTTTTGGTTTTGGCTAACGGGTACGCAGCTTGCGTTTAGTTTTCAGGGCGTGGTTATTGGCTCGCTTTTTTATTCACTGCCTTTTGTAATGCAGCCGCTTGTGGCTGGGTTTAAACATATTAATCAAACCTATAACGAAGCTGCCATTGCGCTTGGATTAAGTCCGTTTAAACGCTTTGTGCATTTAATTATTCCGCTTTTAAAACCCAGTATTGGTAGCGCGTTTGCCTTAGGTTTTGCGCACACATTGGGTGAATTTGGTTTGGTATTAATGATTGGCGGTAATATTCAGGGGCAAACACAGGTGGTGTCTATTGCGCTTTATGACCATGTTGAATCGTTAAATTATACGGCGGCGCATCAGCTTTCACTTGTTTTACTGGCAATTTCGTTTGCCTGTTTAGTGCTGTTATTTAAGTTTAATAAAAGCATTGTAGGGGTTAAGCAATAACATGATTAAGTTAAGCCTTTTTAAAGCACTCAATAATTTTGATTTAGATATAAACCTTGAGCTTGAGTCGTTTAATGTACTCGGTGTTCACGGGCCTTCTGGCTCGGGTAAGTCAACATTACTGCGTTGTATTAGTGGTTTAGAGCCTGCAAAAAGCGTTTATATTAATAATCAGCCAGTGCATGAGTTGCCAAGCGATAAACGTGGTATTACGCTTCAGCTGCAATCGTGTCCGTTGTTTCCTCATTTAGATGTGGCAGGTAATTTAGCGTTTACACAACAACACTGTGGGAACAAACAAACCAGCTTAACGCTTCAATACGTTGTTAAAGCACTTGAATTGCAAGACTTACTAAATCGTGACGTACAAAGCTTATCGGGTGGCGAGGGCCAACGTGTAGTATTTGCGCGCACTTTGCTTGCCGGTCAAAAATTTATAATGCTTGATGAGCCTTTTAGTGCGCTTGATTGGTCGTTGCGTTTTAAAACACTCACAAAACTCAATGAGTTAGCCGTTAAGTTTAATATAAAATTTATAATAGTAAGTCACTCATTAAAAGAGCTGCTATTTTGCTGCGATACCCTTATCCAGCTTAATAAAGGTAAGGTGATAAACCAAGGTGCAAGTGCGCACGTTGCAAAAGCTATTTACGCAAACGACAGGCAAACACCGCTGAGCTTAATTAATTACGATGTGGTTAAATTTGATGAAGACTACGGGCTATATCAACTGCAATTAAAGCAAAGTGAGCAGCCACTTTTTGTACTTCCTGCACTTGTAGACAGCAGTAATAAGCTAATTATAGAAAGTGAGCAAATGTCGTTTAGTGCGTTAAGGCCTGAACAAACAACGCATAGCAATGTTTTAAAGTCGGTATTAACTCAGGCTGAGCTTATTAATAATAAGTGGCAGCTAACGCTTAATGTAGATGAGCAAACCTTGTTTGGCTTGGTTTCAAGACGAGTGTGGGACAAAAACGACTTTAAAGTGGGCGATGTGCTTTATACAACAATCCATAATTTAGAGTAACGCTTTAACGGGTTAAATCATCCATTACAAGGTTTGGTGCAGATACTAAATGCTGCACACCGCACATTGGCTGTTTTTAGCTATTTTAAAACGATTAAACTCCATACTTAAACCATCCACCAGCAATAAGTGTTCGCTTAAGCCACTTGGTAAACCAGCAAGCATTTTTAGCGCTTCAGTAGCCTGAATACTGCCTATTAACCCCACAAGAGGAGAGAGCACACCGGATTCTGAGCAGCTTTGTGTTTGTTCACTAAAAAATTGCGATAAACAACCATAACAGTGGCTGTTTCCATCCATAGTAAAACACGCGACTTGTCCTTCCATACGTATTGCAGAGCCTGACACTAGCGGAACTTTAGCTTTAAAACAGGCGCTATTAAGTGCATTACGCGTTGCTAGGTTATCTGAACAATCAATCACTATATCAATGTTATTAAATAGCTGTTCTGTAATGGTATTTACACCAAAAAATGCCTCAATGGTGTTTATATCTATTTCACTATTAAGCGCGCTGAGCTGTTTTTTAGCAGCACTGCATTTTGAGCTACCAATATCACTTTCTTTATACAGTATTTGCCTTTGCAGGTTGGTCACGTCTATTTCATCGTTATCAACTAAAGTAAGTGTGCCAACGCCAGATGCTGCTAAGTACTGACCTACCGCACACCCAAGCCCACCCACACCAATAATTAAAGCATGCGATTGCCATAGCTTCTCTTGTCCGTCTATATCAAGCTGCGGCAGCATTATGTGCCGAGAATAGCGCAGTTGCTGCTGGTAAGTTAGCGGTGTTTTTTGCATTTTCAAACTTCTCATACTTTTTTTGAACAATACCAAGTTGTTAAATCCAAGAGCAAGTAGTAACGCTTTTTATTTGCACTGTAACAGCCCATATCGCCTCACTCATATAGTGCAACTATAACGTATTAAAGCAGTTAATAAATATAACCAACTGAAATTTATAGTTTTTAATTAGTGGCTCAGTAATTGCTGTATTGGGTTAACTAAAATTTAACAAAGTTTGGGCTACTACTCATATAAAAGAGTGGGGCATTTATAAAACAATAATACGTTTACGAGGAAATAAACATGCAACCGAGTTCTGGGTTTAACTTAATATCCTTTAAAGGAAAAATGAAAGTATTGCATCTGAGTTGGATGGTCTTTTTTGTGTCATTTTTTGTATGGTTTAACCATGCTCCTTTATTAGGTGCAATTGCGGGCTCGCTTGGAATCACCATGGCGCAAGTTAAAACATTACTAATTTTAAATGTAGCGTTAACTATTCCTGCCCGTGTTGTGGTGGGTATGCTGACCGATAAATTTGGCCCTCGGATTGTTTATGCGGCGCTACTTATTAGCTGTAGTATTCCGTGTTTTATGTTTGCTATGGCAACCACATTTGAACAAGCCGCTATAGCGCGTTTTGCGCTAGGCTTTATTGGTGCTGGCTTTGTTGTGGGCATTCGTATGGTGAGTGAATGGTTTCCTGCTAACGAGCTGGGTATAGCAGAAGGTATTTATGGCGGTTGGGGTAACTTTGGTTCAGCAGCCGCGGCTATGTTACTGCCAATTATTGCACTTATGTTTGGTGGCGAAGATGGTTGGCGTTATGCAGTAGGTTTAACCGGTGTATTAAGCGTTATATTTGGTATTATTTGGTACTTAAATGTAACCGATACGCCAAAAGGCGGTACATACTTTAAACCTAAAAAAGTAGGCGCAATGGAAGTAACCAGTAAAGGCGACTTTGTATTACTCCTTATTATGAAAATCCCTATGTATGGCGCATTAGCATTACTTACTTGGAAGCTTTCACCAACAGGTGCTAACCTAATTTCGGCTAATTTTGTACTTGCCGTGTATGCTTTTTTAGTTCTGCTTTATATTTACGAAGTGTATAAAACCTTTGACGTAAATGGTCATATTTTTAAAGAGCCTGTACCCGAGTCGCATCGTTATGAGTTTAAGCAAGTAGCTGTTTTAAATATTTTATATTTTACAACCTTTGGTTCTGAGCTTGCGGTTGTTTCTATGTTACCGCTGTTTTTTATGGATGTGTTTGCGCTTGATATGGTGTACGCGGGTATTTTAGCCTCTGCTTATGCATTTATGAACTTAGCATCTCGCCCGGGTGGCGGTTGGATTTCAGATAAATTAGGTCGTCGTATTACCCTTATTGTACTTACAATGGGTCTTGCTGTTGGTTATTTTGTAATGGGCTTGGTTGATGCATCTTGGCCTTTATGGCTTGCAGTTGTTGCGGCTATGGCATGTTCGTTCTTTGTGCAAGCAGGTGAAGGCGCTGTATTTGCCGCAGTACCGCTAATTAAGCGTCGTTTAACTGGGCAAATTGCAGGTATGACAGGTGCTTACGGTAATGTAGGTGCAGTAGTGTACTTAACGGCATTGTCACTTGTTGATTATCAAACTTTCTTTTTCATTATTGCGGGTAGTGCATTACTTGGCTTAGGCGCACTGTTTTTTATGACCGAGCCAGACGGGCATATTACCGAGGTAAATGAAGACGGCACCGTTGAACTTATTTCAGTGACTTAAGGCATTATTGACTATGTTTGATGAAACACTCCACGCTAAAGCGCTAAAAAATGAACTCAACGTTTCATTTGGCGGACACAGCGCAAAAGGCTTAAAAGCAGAAAACCAAGATGCGTTTGCAGCTCTTAATACCAAAGCGCAAGAAAAAGAGTCTAAAGGCGTTATTGCCTGCTTAGCCGATGGGTGTTCATCAGCAAAAAATGCTAAACAAGCGTCTCAACTTTCGGTTACTCATTTTATAAATGAGTATTTAAATACCCCCGAAAGTTGGGCGGTTAAAAAGTCAGTATCGAAGGTGTTAGCAAGTTTAAATCAGTGGCTTTATTCGCAATCGGTTAATTATAATCACCTTGGTCAGCGCCAAGCCGATTGGATGACCACTTTTACAGCGCTTATTTTAAAGTCGGCAACGGGTTATATATTTCACTTAGGTGATACGCGTATTACCCGCTTGCGAGAAAATAAAATAGAGGCAATTACACGGGACCATAAAGTAAACGATACGCTAACGCGTGCGCTTGGCGCACAACTTCATCAAGAAATAGATGTATACGAAGTTGACCTAAAAGCAGACGATATTTATATATTAACCTGCGATGGCGTACACGATGTGCTTCCAAGTAGTGATATAGCTAAATTAATTAACGAGCACACTGATTTAGAAAATGCAGCTAAAGCAATTACCGAACTTGCATTAGCGCGAGGCAGTGACGACAACGTAAGTTGTTTGCTTGTAAAAGTAGAAAATATTGCCGAGCAAAAGTTAGATGAGCTTTATCATTCGCTAACACGACGAAAAATTCCACCTGCGCTTAATGTTGGGCAAAAAATTGATGACTACACGGTTATTCGTAAATTACATGCCAGTAGTCGCTCGCACATTTATTTAGTGCAACAAGCGCCCGATATACCGCCAGTGGTTTTAAAAGCACCTTCGGTTAATTTTGAAGACGATGTGCACTACCTTCAAGGCTTTATAAGAGAAGGCTGGGTAGGGCAACGCATAAACCATTTAAACGTGATGAAAGTACTGAGTACGCAATCGGAAAGTCGTTTTTTGTATCATATTTGTGAATACATGGACGGGCAAACACTCAGTGATTGGAAGCACGACGTGCCGCACCCAGAAATAACTCAAGTACGCAGTATTATTGAACAAATAGTACATGCACTAAGGGCGTTTCAGCGACTCGATATGGTACATCGCGATTTAAAACTCGATAACGTAATGATAGATGCGCACGGAAAAGTAACGCTAATAGATTACGGCACAGTAAGTGTTGCGGCTATGGACGAGTCGGTTAAACAAGTTGCGGATGATTGCCCGCAAGGCACTGCCGACTACACCGCACCCGAAACACTTATTACTATGCACGCCGATTTTAAAAGTGATTTGTTTTCACTTGGCGTTATTGCATACGAGTTATTGTGCTCAAAATTGCCTTACAAACCACTGCCACTTAACCACGTAGCGCCAAAAGATTACAGCCATTGGCACTACACAAGTATTCGTAAATACAGAGCCGATATTCCGTTTTGGTTAGATCAAGCCCTTATGAAAGCGCTTGCCCCTAAACCTGAGCTCAGATACCAAGCTTTTTCTGAGTTTATAAACGATATCAACAAACCTAATCCTTATTTAGAAAGTACCGCTAATAAAAGTTCAATAATGAAACGCGATCCAGTTATGGTGTGGAAATGTATTTCGCTGTGTTTATTTATTGCTTTGGTATGTGTATTAATAATTAAAACTTAGAGAACCAAAATGCTTAACTATAAGAACAACTTACCTATTATTTTTATACTGGGTTGCTTCACTGCGCCTTTAATAAGCCAAGCTGCGCAAACTGATCTTGATTTTAGACTGCGTTTTGAAAGCGTTGATCAAAACAATGCTCTAAAAGATGCAAGCGGCTTAACACTTAGAACCCGCTTAACGCATCAAACAGACGAGGTTAATGGTTTTTCAGCCCTTATTGAAGTAGAAGACACTCGCAGCCTATTGGGCGTAGATGATTACAACAATACGGTGAGGAAAAACACTAATTATTCTGTTATTGCAGACCCAGAAAACACTGAAATAGACCAAGGTTTTGTTAAATATGCCCGCGATGGTCTATCGCTAAAAGTAGGGCGCCAAGTAATAGCCCTTGATGGGCAGCGTTTTGTTGGGCACGTAGGTTGGCGCCAAGACAGGCAAACCTTTGATGCAGCAACCATTAATTACGCACTTAATAACATAGATTTACAGTACAGTTATTTAAATAAGCGTAACCGCATATTTGCTGACGATAAAGACATTAAATCGTCCGATCATCTAATTAATGCAAGCTTTAAAACAGACTACGGTAAAGTGGTTTTATACAGTTACTTATTAAGTGACGATGCACTACAAGACGACAGTTTAGATACTTATGGCGTTTCTTTTAACGGTAATAAAACCCTAAACGATATAAAATTTTATTACAAAGCGGAGTATGCAACGCAGTCTGCCTCAACAAGCGTGAGTGATTTTGATGCTGATTACTATGCACTTGAAGGCGCTGTGGATTTAAATGGGTTGGGCATAAAAACAGTAACTTTAAAAGTCGGCATAGAGTCACTTGGCTCTGACAATGGCGATTACGGGTTTGCAACACCGCTTGCCACGTTACATAAATTTAATGGTTGGGCAGATACGTTTTTAAATACACCCACACAAGGCTTGGACGACACTTACATAAGCTTAAACGGTAAAGCGTTTGACGGAAAATGGCTGGTGGCTTATCACAGTTTTGATGCTAATGAGCAATCAAATGGGGTTGACGATTTGGGTACTGAACTAAACGTACAATACGTTAAACCTATTAATAAACAATACGCAGTGGGTGTTAAATACGCTGATTACTCAGCGGGCGATACTGCTGCTAATAAAGTCGATACTCAAAAATTGTGGGTATGGATGAGCGCTAAATTTTAACCCTCTTTATCTTCTAACATTCACTTGTAATTTATAGCGACACAAGATGGTGCAATTGCACCATCTTGTGGGGCTTTATGCTTTTCACCTCTGCACCAATGTAGGCAACCTACTGATTTTAAGTGCTTATATATTTGGCTTACATATTGCTATAACAAACCTATAACAAATTATTCGATTTCAGTTTTAGTCAATTACTAAAATAGGTATCACTTTAAGGTGGGTAAATGTTAAGTAAGCAGCGTGTTGTAGTGGTAGGAAACGGAATGGTCGGGCACCATTTTGTGCAGCAGCTAGTTTCTCAAAATCAGGCTGATGAGCAATTTGAAATTACGGTACTTAGTGGTGAAGACCGTTTAGCGTATGACCGTGTACAACTATCCTCTTTTTTTAAAGGCAAAACCGCAGACGACCTCGCACTTACATGCAATAAAACCTATGACGATTGGCAAGTACGCTTTCATACTCATTCTAAAGTGGTTGATATAAATCGTGATATGCAAACTGTAACGACCGCTAAAGGGGAGTTGTTTGAATACGACAAACTTGTGCTTGCTACAGGTTCATTCCCATTTGTACCGCCTATACCGGGTAAAGATCGCGAGCATTGCCTTGTTTATCGCACCATTAACGATTTACACGCAATAAAAAATTCAGCCCACGGCAGCAAAGTAGGCGTGGTAATTGGTGGCGGTTTACTGGGGCTTGAAGCTGCAAACGCATTAAAGCAATTGGGTCTGCATACTCACGTAATAGAATTTGCTCCGCAACTTATGGGTGTACAAGTTGATGCTGGTGGCGGTCGGCTACTAAAAAACAAAATTACGGATTTAGGCGTTACTGTGCATACATCGGTAGCAACGGAGGAAATAGTAGAAGGTGAAAGTTGCCGTTACAAAATGTGTTTTAAGGGCGGTAAAACCCTTGAAACCGACATGATTGTATTTTCGGCGGGTATTCGCCCTTATGATAATTTGGCCCGCGAGTTTAATTTAGAGTTAGGCGAGCGCGGCGGTATTGTAATTAATAACCACTGCCAAACGAGCGATAAAAACATATACGCTATTGGTGAATGTGCACTGTGGAATAATTTTATTTTTGGCTTAGTGGCACCCGGTTACGCCATGGCTAAAATAGCAGTTGGTCATATTTTACAAGATACGCAGCAAGGTAGTTTACAAAGTACTGGCTTAGACAATAAAGCCGATGAATTTAGCGGTGCCGATATGAGCACCAAGCTTAAATTAATGGGTGTTGAAGTAGGCTCTATCGGCGATGCGCATGCACGCAGCGAAGGCGCAATAAGCTATTACTTTGAAGACCAAGCCAATGGTATTTATAAAAAAATAGTCACTAATTCACAAAGTAATAAGCTGATTGGTGCGGTACTTGTTGGGGATACCAGCGATTACGACAATTTGCTGCAATATCATTTAAACGACATTGAACTTACCACCGCTCCCGAAGCCCTCATTATGCCCCTTGCCGGCGACATAGCAGAGCTAAGCGCCGATGATTTGCCTGATGACGCCATTATTTGCGCGTGTCATAAAGTAACTAAACACACCATTGAACAATCAGTTTCTAACGGCTGCATAGATTTGGCAAGTGTGCAGCAAAGCACCAAAGCCAGTACCGGTTGTGGAGGGTGTGAAAAGCTCGTTCAAAATGTAATAAACAGCGCGCTCGCTAAAGCAAGTAACACTATTAACGTAGTTACCCTTAATGAGCCTGTAAAACAGCCTGCATAAATTAAAGCACACTAAAAGAGAGCAGTAGTATGACAACCGCAAACACGTCACCAACTATAAATAAAACCAGTTTAAAACAAACAACATGTGCTTACTGTGGTGTAGGGTGTGGTGTTGATATTTCACTTTTTAATAATGTGCCAACCAAGCTTGAAGGCATGCGAGAGCACCCCGCAAACTTTGGTCGTTTATGTGTAAAAGGCACCCATTTGCTCGACACCACAGGCAGTGATAATCGTTTAACGTCGCCACTTATTAATAATCAAGCTGTTACGTGGGATGATGCCACCGACCATGTTGCCAATAAATTTAACGACATAATACAAAAGCACGGACCCGATGCTGTGGCTTTTTATGTATCGGGGCAGTTACTTACTGAAGATTACTACATCGCGAATAAATTAATGAAAGGCTACATAGGCTCAGGCAATATTGATACAAATTCGCGCCTGTGTATGTCATCTGCTGTGGCAGGTTACAAACGCGCTTTTGGTGAAGACGTAGTGCCGTGTACCTACGAGGATTTAGAGCAAACTGAGCTGCTTATTTTAATTGGCTCTAATGCCGCATGGACTCACCCGGTTTTGTATCAGCGAATGGAACGTGCAAAGCAGCTTAACCCAAATATGAAAGTGGTGGTTATTGATCCGCGAAAAACCGACACCGCTGAGCTTGCCGACACATTTTTAAATATAAAACCAGGCAGTGACGCTGCGCTTTATAACGGTTTGCTTAATTATTTAAATGAGCATAACCACCTCGATACGCAATTTATTGCTCAGCACACAAACGGTTTTGAAAGCGCATTGCAAGAAGCACAAAAATGGAGCTGTGAGGCAGTTAGTGACTTTTGCGATATAGCAATTGAGCAAGTTACTGAGTTTTACGCGCTATTTGCTAACAGCCCAAGTGCGATTAGCTTTTATTCAATGGGTATAAATCAGTCAAGCTCGGGTGTAGATAAATGCAACGCTATTATTAATGCGCATTTAGCCTCAGGTAAATTACTTAAACCAGGCAGTGGTCCGTTTTCAATTACTGGGCAGCCCAATGCGATGGGCGGGCGCGAAGTAGGTGGTTTGGCTAATCAGTTAGCGGCGCACTTAGATATTGAAAACGAAGCGCATCAATCACTTGTACAACGCTTTTGGCTCTCGCCAACGATCGCTAAAAATGCAGGCAGTAATGCCATCGATATGTTTGATGAAATAGCCGCAGGCAAAATAAAAGCAGTGTGGATAATGGCAACAAACCCAATGGTGAGCTTGCCCAATAACGCCGCTATTAAAAAAGCATTAGAGACCTGTGAGCTGGTGGTTGTATCTGACTGTATTGCAAAAAGTGATACGTTAAAATTTGCCGATGTTGCTTTTCCATCAACCGGATGGGGTGAAAAAAACGGCACAGTAACCAACTCAGAGCGCAGAATATCAAGGCAGCGCCCGTTAGTAGCGCCTTATTCAGGAGCTAAAAACGATTGGCAAATTATGTGCGAAGTCGCTAAAAAAATGGGCTTTGAAGGGTTTGATTTTACAGATCCAAGTGGCATTTTTGAAGAATGGGCACAATTAACCGACTTTGAAAATAACGGCAGCCGAGTATTAAACCTCTCTGGTTTAGTTGGGCTCACACAAAATCAGTATGATAATTTAAAACCCATTATGTGGCCTGTTGTTAAAAATCAGCCTTATAAAAATGGTCAGGTTTTTACAAATAATCAATTTAGCACCGCTGATAAAAAGGCGCGTTTTATACCCATAACGCCGCAATTACCGGTGCAAAAAACATCAAATGATTACCCTTTTGTAATGAACTCAGGGCGTATACGCGACCAATGGCATACCATGAGTCGCACCGGTAAAAGCACTGCGCTTTCATCGCATATTACACGCCCGTACATTGAAATTAATCCGCTTGATGCCAGTAAATTAGCAATTAAGCAAAACGATTTAATAAGTGCAATTGCCCAAACAGGGCAGGTTACCGCGCATGCAAAAGTAACCGATTCGGTGCGAAAAGGTGAATGCTTTATGCCTATTCATTGGAATAAGCAATTTGCGTCATCAGCAACAGTAAGTGGGTTGTATCAATCGGTAGTTGACCCTCTATCTGGTCAGGCTGAGTGCAAACACGGCGCTGTTAATATAGTTAAAGCACCCTTTGTGCAATATATGCAGCTGTTTGCTAAAAACGAACTTGTTATAAACAGTGATTTTTGGCTCAAAGTTAATGCAAGCAATTGCTTTAATTACCAATTGGCGCTTAATGAGCCACAAAGTGATTTACTGTATTACTGCCAAACCTTAACTGGTTTACAAGGGCAGTGGTCGGCTATGAACACGGCAAAAGCCATGCATGTGCAGTGTATTCAAAACGATCAATTAGCGTTTGTTGGTGTTATTTCTAATGAACAAAAAGAAATATCACTTGAGTGGATAAACCATTTATTTGCAGTGCCATTACTGACTTTTACACAGTTACAGTCTTTGCTTTATGCGACCCCCGATGAAGAATTTACCCAAGGCGTGCAAGTGTGTAGCTGCTTTAAAGTAAGAGAGCAGCCAATTATAAACGCCATTAAAAACGGTGCAAACACAGTCGAGCAATTGGGGTCTGAACTTAAATGTGGGACGAACTGCGGTTCGTGTAAAACACAATTAAGCCAATTAATAAAACAACATTACAAAGCAGGTTCTAGCAGCATTGATGTTGCGGTTGTAATGTAAAGAAAAAAGGAAGCATATGCTTAATGATCAATTTGGTCGGCAGTTTAACTATTTGCGCCTCTCAATAACCGATGTATGTAATTTTAGTTGTAGTTATTGTTTACCAAACGGGTATCAGTGCGATACGCCGCGTAATTTTTTAAATAAAAACGAAATTAGCACGCTGGTAAATGCGTTTGCAGAACTAGGTACTAAAAAAGTGCGTATTACAGGTGGCGAACCATGCTTACGAAACGACGTAACCGATATTATAAAACTCTGTAAAAATACGCCTGGTATAGAAAAAGTAGCCATTACTACCAACGGGTTTAATTTATTAAATAAAATTGATGAATTTGCAGAAGCCGGGCTTGATGCGCTTAATGTTAGTATTGATAGTTTAAATCCGAGTATGTTTAAACTCATAACAGGGCACGACAAACTTAACCTTATTTTAAAAGGGATTGAACGCGCGGTAGATCTGGGCATAAAAGATATAAAAATAAATGCAGTGCTTGCCAAGCAGTTTAATAAAAACCAATTGAAGGATTTTTTAGCGTGGGTAAAACACCACAAAGTTACAGTGCGCTTTATAGAATTAATGGAAACAGGTGACGGCGCAACATTTTTTGAAGAAAACCACTTAAGTGGGCAAACAGTTAAAGCCCAGCTTTTAGCTCAAGGCTGGTTACAAGTCGTTAGGGGGAAATTAAATGGACCCGCTGAGGAGTTTTGTCATCCTGATTACGATGGTCGTATTGGTTTAATAATGCCTTACAGTAAAGACTTTTGTGAAAGTTGTAATCGCTTAAGGGTGTCGGCGCTGGGTAAATTACACTTATGCTTGTTTGCCGAGCAAGGTATAGATTTACGCGAACTACTAAACGAGGACGATACTGCAGCGACCGTAAAGGCAATTCGAGCCGCTATGGGCAATAAAGAAATAAGCCATGAGCTAGATAAACGCTTAACAGGTGCGACAACTCACTTAGCCATGTTAGGTGGTTAATATGGAAGTAAAAGCTAAGCGAGATTTTACAGGCGTTGTGCTTGCTGGTGGTAAGTCATCAAGAATGGGCACAGACAAAGCCGATTTAGTTTTAAAAAATAAAACGCTATTGCATAATGCGTGTGATTTATTAAAAGACGCAGGCGCTAAAAACATACTTATAAGTCGCAACGTTACAAATCCAGTTAAATCATCGAGCCATTATTCACCGAGCGATTATCCCTCAGAAAAGTACGTTAAAGATATATACCCAAATAGTGGACCCCTTGGCGGAATTTATTCCACATTAATAGCCACTGAGCACGACTTACTTATTACTGCGGTAGATATGCCTCTACTTACGAGTAGTTTGTTAAGCACAATTGTGCTGGCTTCTCAGTCAAATAAAGTACAAAGTGTGAGCAATCAATTAAATCAGTCACAAATACATGCTTGGCACTTTGAAAATGAACCACTACCGCTGTATATTCGTAATACAAGCAGTGTAAAAAATCATTTAAAACACATACTCACAAACGCTAACAGTCATAAATCAATAAAACAGTTTACCCAAAGCATTGGTGTGCAAACGCTTTTATGTAATAAAGCGCACGCATTAATAAACACCAATACACCGGCGCAATTTAAAGCTGTAAATGAGCATTTTGACCAAAGCATTAATCAATTAAGAAGAGCATTATGAGCCACACAACTGAGTCACAAATACCTTTAAACATTGCCGTACTTACAGTAAGCGACACGCGCGATGCGATTACCGATACTTCTGGTCATTACTTAATTAAAGCGCTAACTGAGGCGGGTCATCACTTAGCGGATAAAGAAATTGTAAAAGATGATGTTTACCAAATGCGCGCTATTGCATCGCAGTGGATAGCCGATGACACCATTCACGCTATTTTAGTGACTGGCGGTACAGGTTTTACCGAGCGCGATTCAACACCTGAGGCATTTGCGCCGCTGTTTGATAAAAGCGTAGATGGCTTTGGCGAGCTATTTAGACATATATCGTACGGTGAAATTGGTAACTCTACTATTCAATCTCGTGCATTGGCAGGACTTGCTAATAACACCGTTATTTTTTGTATGCCAGGCTCTACAGGCGCATGTAAAACTGCGTGGACAGGCATAATAAAAGATCAACTTAACTCAATACATAAACCGTGTAACTTTGCACCGCACATTACCATTGGTAAAAAGTGTGAATCGCGTGAGCAATAGTATGCTGAGCCACGTTGACGAAAACGGCCAAGCGAATATGGTTGATGTATCGCTCAAAGACGTAACCTTGCGCGATGCCTCAGCTGAAGCATTTATTAGCATGAGTAAGCTTGCCTTTGAGCAAGTAATGCTTAATCAAAACAAAAAGGGTGATGTGTTAGGTGTGGCACGTATTGCGGGTATTCAAGGCGCTAAAAAGTGCGCTGATTTAATTCCGCTTTGTCATCCGCTTGCACTTAGTAAAGTCGCTGTTGATTTTGAACTTGATGAAGCAAACAGCCAAATTAAAATAACCAGCTACTGCAAACTTGCCGGTAAAACGGGGGTTGAAATGGAAGCGTTAACAGCGGTATCTGTGGCTAGCCTTACTTTGTTTGATATGTGTAAAGCAGCCGACCCACTAATGGAAATTAGCGGCATGCGTGTTACTCAAAAAGCTGGGGGAAAAAATGGCAGTTGGCAACGAGATTAATCCAAACAATGTTATATCTAGCGCCCAAAATGTAGAGTTATTGTTTTTTGGGCAACTAAAAGAGCGGTTAAAGTGCAGTAAATTAAGCCTTGAGATTACGCAGCCGCTTACTATTTCAGAGCTTAAATTAAGCTTAGTGAGCCAATACCCGCATTGGCAACCGTGGCTGGAGGAGCGTGAGCTACTTGCAGCGCTTAACCAAACTATGTCATCAAGCGATGAAATAGTGAAAGCAGGGGATGAGCTTGCCTTTTTCCCGCCGGTTACAGGTGGCTAATGAGCATACATATTCAAGTACAAACCGATGATTTTAATGTAGGTGACGAGCACAATACGCTTTGTAGTAATAATAAAAGCGATGGCGCTGTTGTCACTTTCACAGGTTTGGTAAGAGAGTTCAGCAGTGGCGATAATGTTATTGCACTTGAGCTTGAGCACTACCCTGGTATGACCGAGCAACTGCTTCAATCTATTGCAGAGCAAGCTCAAACTCGCTGGCAACTGGCGCGAATATGCATTATTCACCGCGTTGGTTACTTAGCACTTGGCGAGCAAATTGTATTTGTAGGCGTAACGTCCCGCCATCGCCAAGCCGCGTTCGAAGGCGCACAATTTATAATGGATTATTTAAAAAACCACGCCACGTTTTGGAAAAAAGAGCACTTTAAAGACTCATCAAACTGGGTTGAGTTTAAACAAAGTGACAAACAAGCATTAGGTAAATGGGAGTCTTAATGAAAATAATCTCTACCAATATCTCTAAAATAAAAACGGTTGTGCATAACGGCAAAGAAGTCAAAACAGGTATATTTAAAACGGCTACTAACGAACCGGTAACTATTGAAAAGCTAAGTATTATAGGTGATGAGCAAGCTGATTTAGTTTACCACGGCGGCGTAGATAAAGCGGTATATGCTTTTTCGCACAATCATTATGACTATTGGAGGAGAATGCTTGCAAACGAGGATTTAACCAGTGGCATATTTGGTGAAAACTTCACGATTTCAGACCTTGATGAAGCGAATATACATATAGGCGATCATATTCGAATTGGTACTGCATTACTTGAAGTAAGCCAGCCTCGTGTACCCTGTTTTAAATTGGCTATCGCCCTTAATAATAAAAACAGCCTTAAACTGTTCACGCAGTATTACTGCACGGGCATATATTTTAGAGTCATTGAGCAAGGTGTTGCCAAAACAGGCGACGCAGTCACTATAGAAAAAAAAGCGGCGCATAAAATTTCAGTTAAAAAGCTGTTTCAGGCGTTTTTTGACAAAAAATACGTAGGTTACGAAGACGTACTTTTAGAGGCCCTAACTCTGCCAGAGCTTGCTGTAGAGTGGCAAGAAAAGTTAAAAAAGAAACTTGCTATTAAAGTTGAATCGGCCAAATGAATGCTGTGTAATTTTTATGCAGTAATTAAATTCTCTAAATAAGAGCAAAACCTATACATTAACTAGTAAAAAAAAGAATGCCTGCTATAACTAAGGTTAGAAAAACTATAATAAATATAGTGTTACGGTTATTAACCAATAGCGAATAGAAAAACAGGCTTCGTATATGAATATAACTAACAAATTGATGCTTATAGTAATCTTAACGACAGCCGAAGTAAGTATTACCGTTTTTTCTGCCTTTGAAATAGCTAAAGGCGCTAAGTTTCATCAGCTTAATTTTCTTCATTTAAAGTATATTAACCAATTAACAAAGACAGTAAAAAAAATAAAAAACGACACCCCTGTAGACATAAATACAATAGAGTTTGATATATTGGCTATAAAGCAGCAACCTATTGATTGTCTTGATGAAGTTAATTATTTAAACCGTGTTATTATGAAAGTCATTAAGACTGATCAAGCTTTAACTATTTGCGAAAATGATATAGAAATTGCGGATAAAGCACTACTGTCAGTTACTCAATATAAGAAAGGTGAACTCAGTAGAGATGATTTTTTACTAAACCTTAATGTTGCACTTGATGGATTCAATCAACATTCAGAAATGTTTGAAGAACCAATCAGAAAAACAGTGTCGTTTATATTGATCACTTTAATACCACTTGTTTTAATTATATCCCTTTTTAATATTATTCTAATCAGTTACCTGTCACGTACCATATCTAGCTCTATACGCAATTTAACCATTCTTTTAACTAGTAAACCTGAAGATAGTACTAATTTAGATGACGAACTTGATAAAAATACCACGGGTGAATTAAAAGCATTGGTAATAGCAGCAAGACAGCGTATCAAAGATGATTTATTAAACATAGAAAATAGTATAGAGCTAAAAGCTATTGTAAACAGCCAAACAGCTTCTTTGCAGCAGGCAAATGATGAACTGGCTCAGTTTGCTTATCGGGCATCACATGATTTAAAGTCACCGTTATCGGGCGCTAAATCTTTGGCTCAATTTGTTATTCAAGATATAGAAGCTGGTGATATTAAAGAGGCCTGTCAAAATGCGAAAATTATTTACCAACAAATGGAGAAGTTAGAAACACTTGTTGTTGATATTTTATTATTAGCAAAAGCAGATATAGGTAATGAAAACGAAGAATTAATTGATTTTAATCAGTTAATTACTGATATGGAAGAACGACTGGCTTGGTTAATGAAAGATAATCCTTGTACATTAACAACGAATATTAATTTATCGACACCTATCAAATCAGAAAAAGCGCGTTTTGCTCAAATCATCGAAAATTTGATATCAAATGGGTTGAAATATTACGACACAAATAAGGATGCGCCTTATGTTCACTGCGATATTTTTAACGAACAAGAGACGTTCAATATTACAGTTACCGATAATGGGATTGGAATACCTGATAAGCATCAAAGCGAAGTGTTTGATATGTTCAAGCGATTTCATGTTGAGACAAGTAGCGGCTCAGGTTTGGGTATGGCACTAGTTAAAAAACATATAGAGTATTTAGATGGAGAAATATCATTGCAAAGTTCTAATAGCGGTACAACATTCAAAATAACAATACCTATGGATAAATTAAGATGAAAAAAGTAAAACCACCTATATTAATTATCGATGACAATGAAGTTGATCGGTATATCCTTAAAAGATTAATAAAAGAAGCTAACTTAGAGCTTACCATTTTTGAAAAAAAAGATGGTCAAGAGGCGTTAGAATTTCTCGAAAATTATGAAGCGAATAGAAAAGAACACCCAGATGGCTTTCCCCCAATATTGATTTTTTTAGACATTAATATGCCCAGAGTTAATGGTATTCAATTTTTAGACGAGTTTGCCAAGCTCAGGAAAGTCATTGAAATAAGTTCTTGCGTAGTCATGATGTTCAGCTCATCAGAACGAGAAGAAGAGAAAAAAATTATTATGGCGCATGATTTTGTTAAAGGCTATTTAGTTAAGGGAACTTTTAAGGCTGAAGATCTAAAAGAGAAGGTACTGTCTGTTATTGATACTCCAATACAGGGAGATTAAAAATTATTACGATCTCAATATATTATTAGTTTATATTGAGTGAAAATAGAGTTTTAGGTGTTTTTCGGTTTAGCAAAATACAGCCTCTGTTATTTTATTTTGACGATTTCAATATAGGTAATATTTCTAGATTGAATCGTCGGCGTTCTTAGTGAGTAATAAGTCTATGTCGTTTGCAGGCATGGGCCTTGAAAATAAAAAGCCTTGTAAATAGTCTATTTCTAATTGTTTACATAAATCGTGCTGTGCTTGGGTTTCAATACCTTCGGCGACAATATCAAAATCTAATTTTTTAAGCATCAGAGACAACCCTTCTATTACTTTTAGTCGTTTCCCTTTTTCACCATCAGATGATTGCATGCTTTTATCTAACTTAACAATATCAATGGGGTAAGATATAAGATGAGATATAGATGAATAGCCCATACCAAAATCGTCCAAAGCAATTCTAAAGCCATTATTAGATAAGGTGGTTAATATATCAGTAACTTCTTCGTTATCTTTGATAAAGGCTGTTTCAGTTATTTCTAAAATTATACTATTAACATTCACATCATATTGCTTTACAGCTGCGAGTAAATAAGCGAGCAATCCTTCACTCTGAAGCTGTATTGGGGAAATGTTTATTGATAAATTTAGCGGAATTTTAAAACGAGTTTGCCATAATGATAATTGCTGTAGAGCTGTTGAAATAATCCACTCGCCAAGCGTCACAATTAATCGGCATTCTTCCGCAATGGGTATAAATTCATCAGGAGTATAACTAATATCGGAATCTGGCCAGCGAATTAAAGCTTCTACACCTGATATTTTTTGCCGTTTAGAGCAATAAACAGGTTGGTAAAATATTCGAAAGTTTTCTTGTTCTAAATTTTCTTTAATTTTGTTTTGAATATCAACGCGACGACTAAACTCGTATTGATATTGTTCTTTATAAAAACTAATTTTTGCTTTACCGTTTTGCTTAGAGCGATACATTGCAATATCAGCACATTTAAGCAGTTCATGTGACTCCGTCGCATCTTGAGGATATATAGCACTGCCAATACTCACACTACAGTTAATCGTTCTACCATCATGTAAAAAAGGCTCAGAAACATTAGCTAGGATCCTATTTGCTATCATACCTATTTGATTAATATTACTTATACCACCAATAATAACAGCAAATTCATCTCCCCCTAATCGAGCAAACCCTTCGTCTCTTCTTAGGCAGTGGTTAATTCTTGTTACAGTTTGTATTAAAATCTGATCGCCTACATTATGCCCTAATGTGTCGTTTATATGTTTGAAATTATCTAAATCCAATGCCAAAAGCGCGACACTATTTTTAGTCCGTTTATTATTGGCAATCATTACTTTTAATATTTCTTCAAAATGGTATCGGTTTGACAAACCCGTTAGCTGATCCCTTTCTGCCATATGCTTTACAGCGAGGTAACTGTCATGCATGCGTTGTTCAGCTTCAAAGCGTTTTTTAGCGTATATAAGTGCTTTATTTAAACTACTACGTGTAATATCACCCTTAGGTAAAAAATCTTGTGCACCGGCTTCTATACACTCAATTGCGAGGGTTGAGTTCTCTGATGAACTAATCATAATTATTGCAGTATTACCAAGTTTTGGCTTTGCTCGCATCTCAAGAAGCATTTCGATACCATCTTCTTTAGGCATATTATAATCGAGTAGTATTATGTCAAAATGCGAACTTTCAATAGCGTTTAAACCTTCGGTAACACATGTTACTTCAGTAATATCATGAAGTTGAGAGCCATCTGAAATAAGCATCTTTTTAATTAATTTACGATCTACTAAGTCATCATCAACTATTAAAATATACATAAGTTCCTTAAGGGTTTAGCACTATGCCAATACTCATCTTTAATTAATAAAACAATTTTATTGCTAAATTTTTGGCCAAAAAATAGTAAATGTACTGCCAAGCTTTCCATCAGATGCTACTTCAATCTTACCGCCATAATTAATAATGAGCTTTTTTGCTACACAAAGACCAATACCACTACCTTCTACGTCATCACGAGATCGCAGAGTTTGAAACAATTTAAAAATGAGTGAAAAATACTTTGGATCTATTCCAGGGCCATTATCTGTTATTTCAATAAGATAATAATGATGAGAAGGCCGCAGAGAAACGTGTATAACACCAAGCTCTTTATCGTTATGTTTTATAGCATTACTAATAAGGTTTAAAATGACTGTTTTGAAGGGGACTACAGGTATGTTTAATAATTTATCATTTGCATCTATATGAACAGTTACCGTTTCTGGGATCTCTAAACATTCAGCGATTTCAAGATAGACATTTTCTAAAGACAAGTCAGAGCGGGTAGAATCACAGCGATCTACTCTCGAATAGCTCAGTAAATCTTCTAGTAACACCTGCATTCTATTAGTGCGATTAATTACTAACTGAAAGTTTTCTAAATGCTCTTCAGGAAGCAGATCTTTACAGTCATCCGAAATCCACTCTAGTAAACGTTTAATTGCATTTAATGGCGATTTTAAATCGTGAGAAGCAATACTGGTAAACTCGTCAAGTTCACTGTTTGCTTTTTGTAATTTAGATATTAAATTTTCTTTTTCAGCTATGTCTCTGCACACACCTAAAATATAATATTTACCAGACTTATCTTCAAAGCGTTGTTTTATAGTTTCTACAGTAATCTGCATGCCATTAGGCATTGCTAAATTTTCGACTGTTTTACTAATGCCGCAATCTAAAGCAATTTTGTCTTGCGCTAAAAATGCAGTAGCCGCATCTTCTTCGTAGTGTTCAATTGTAGTAAAGCCGATTATTTTGTTTTGCATTTCTTTTGGATAACTATTTTTGAAGGCATCATTTGCGTATACAATTTTAAAGTTTTCGTCCTTTATAAAAACAAAATCTCTATTTAGCTCAGAGATCATTGAATGAAGTTCAGCATCTTTTTCTTTTTTAAATATAAAATTAAGTTGGAGTAATTGATTTACAATATTTTTTTGTATGGTGGCTAATATCGTTTTATCTTTTTCTGTAAATGCGGACTCACTTTTTCGTTCAAATATCAACCAACCCAATTTTAAGTTCGATGGTAAAATAATGAGTGATATAACCCTGCGCATTTTGGAGTTTACATTTAAGGGAGTATTTGAAGTGCTTTTTGAGTTACCCTCGATAATAGATTCATTAAATACTTCACTATTTAGCGCCTCTGCGGCTATGGCTATTTTCGAACCATATTGGTACAACTCAATTTGACCCTGTGGTGAATTTGCAATAATAGAGCATGCCGTAGCATCAAAAACATTTAAGATTAGTTCAACAATGTGCTCTAAGTTTTTTTGAATGTCGTTATCAACAAAAAAATTCGAATCTGTTGGTAATATATTCTCAATATAGCGTCCTACATTAGGCATTAACACTTCCTTCAATCTAATCACTTAACTAGTACCTGTTGAACTTTCATGATTGAAATTCGTTCAATCTAAGAGCTGTCTAATCGTGGCGCGAGGTTTGTAACCTAGTGGGCTCGGCAACTGCTCCTGCGTTATCGCCTATTTTTGGGGAGTAACCACATTACATAGGCTCTGCCTTGCTTAAATACCAAACAGTTTGCTGCCAATTCAACCTCGAAAGATGAACAGGCCTTAATATAAAATGCCCTCACATTAAAACGCTATGTAACAAGCAATTAACTTATTGTAGTTGATTATTATGAGTTTGCTTAAATAATCTATTTTTATAAATTAACTTTTTAAATTAAAAGCTTACCTAATTTAAATACACCGTGTTTTAGGTTTTTAAAAGCAATTACACAGGCATTTTAATATACGGTTTAATATCAGTTCGCAGTAATGCTTAATCAATTTGAGAATTAACTCTGACGCTAACCGCGTTAAAATTACTGGTTTACGACTATGTATGCAGAGGCAACTGTCGAGAACTACTAATAACAGAAATTTCTGTCTTGTTATCTATCAGGTTTTCTTATCTCAAAGTAGCTCACTTAATTAAGGGAGTTGGTCATAATTAGTTTAATCAGAAAAGGTATAATAGGGCGTGTTAAGCTCGCAAAATTAAACTTTAATTAATGAAGTTTAATCACACGGCTAAATTTGGGTTTAGTGGAAATTGAACAAAGCTAATGCTACTTGCAATACAGGCTAAGTAAAATTTTTGAATTGTAGTATTGACCATTTTATTAACCAGAAAGTAGATTATTTATTACTTCAATCACTCAGTTCCACAATTGTTTGCGCTACGCTGTATAACGTTTTATGTGAATTCATCGCTTGCTTTTGAAGTTGTTTATGGGCTTGTTCTTCAGTGAGCTTTAACTGCTCAATAAGTATGTACTTGGCTTGGTGAATGACCTTTTGCTCACTAATAACTTTTTTAGCGTCAAGTAACGCTTGGTTTATTTGTTTAATATGCTGGCTTTGCTCGATAATTAAATCATACATACTTTTATTACTATTGAGCTTATCGGCCGCTATATTTTGGCTTACTTCTGGCTCTGGTTGCTTAATGGCTAATTGCCCAAAAGTCGGGGCTATGTGTTGCTCTGCCATATTGTTAAGTACCTGCTTATTGGTATTTAAACTGCGTTGAGCACAGGCTATTTGCATTGCTGCGGTATCAATTAATTGATCTGCTATATTTTGTTCAATTTTGTGCATTATATCTATGCGCGTGGTGGTTACTTCGTACCATACTTCACTCAGTTGTGAGAGAGGTTGGGCGTTCTCGTCATCGAGTTTTTGCAGTAAACTTCTAAGTTGCTCTACCTGATTATTAACCTGATGTGTTGTTAATGTGGCAAAGCATTTTAAAAGGTGCGCATCGGCGTACTCATTAAAAAAGTCAAAACTGTGGTTTTGTTCTTGTACAAAATGCGCGAGTTGTTGTTTTTGCTCAGTGGTAAATTTACTCGCTGCAAATGCTTGTGCACCACATGCTCGCTCTTGTCCTGCGTATTCTTTGCCTTGCATAAAGTTAAAAAATGCAACTAATAGGCGGGTTATTTTAGGATCGCTTGCGCCGTCTGCGGCTTCTAAAATAATATTGAGTAAACTAGCAATTAACTGCGTGAACGACTGCGTAGCATGCACTGCACTAATGTTTTGGTGTGCTATTTGGTTGCGTAGTACGGGCAATGCCTCAAGTGTTTGCAGGCTATAGGTAATTAAATTAAATAACCGAGTATGACCAGTATCGGCGTTGTCTTTTATAAATGTTTGTTTAAGAGAATCATAAAATGCAGTTTGTGCGCTGCTGCTTAAAGGAATTTGCTCTTGTAATTGGGTTTTAAAACGTTCACGATTTGAGGCTAAAAATATATTACTCATCGCGCGCTCTTTTTGTAACTGATGTACAAAATCGCCTAATTTAGTAAGCGAGGCACAACTGTTTTGTAATTGCTTTAGCGCGTGTATTTCTTGATATTTAGCCGCTAATAAAAACTGTTTTGTGAGAGGATTGCTTGTCGCCATTGGTATTATTCCACACTTTTTTGTTTTTAAAGTGCAACCATTGTTCCAATCATTAATAAATTTCATCATTGAATTTAAAATCAAGCTAATACAATTGCTTAAAGTGTTATTTTTGTTTGTCACTGTGTTTCTATAATTTAACTTACCATTACTTTTAACTTATTTGGTGCATTTAAACATGTTATTGCACACAACTTGAACCCAAATTAAAAACAAAAAAAGCGCTTACTCCTGGGGAGATAGTAAGCGCGAAAGTGCATTATTCATTTTGTATCATGCGTTAACATTTATACTGTTTAATAACTCAGGACTAATTGCCATTTTATGATTTATTACTTCACCAATCATAATTAGGGTAGGGCCTTGAAGGTTGTGTTTAGCATGCTCATTTACTATCAGTTCAAGCGTACTGGTAATTACCTTTTGCTTAGTGGTAGTGGCATTCTCTATTAGTGCAATGGGTGTATTACTTGGCCAACCCACTGATTGCAAACCGCAGCTTAGCGTTTGTAAGCGCGAAAGCCCCATATAAACCACTAAAGTTGGGTTGTTGTTTGCAGGCATAAACGCGTAATTTTGCCAATGAGGTTGCTTATTAGGATCGGCAAACTGCGCCGTTAAAAATGTAACACTACGCGCTACATCGCGTGCAGTGAGCGGAATACCCGTATAAGCGGAAGTAGCGCAAGCCGTTGTGACACCCGGAACAATAGCAAAATTAATATTATGCTTACTAAGCGCATCGGCTTCTTCGTTAATACGTGCAAATATACTCGGATCACCGCCTTTTAAACGCACTACATTTAAGCCTTGTTGCGCGTATTTAACCAGTAGTTCGCATATGTTGGCTTGGGTCATCGAATGCTTACCCGCACGTTTACCTACAAATACACGCTGCGCTTTTTTAGGTAGCGTTTTTAACAAATCATCACTTACTAACCAATCATATAAAACAACATCGGCGGCATTAATTAAACGCTGCGCTTTTACTGTAATTAGCTCTGCGTCTCCTGGGCCCGCACCAATTATATAAACGTTGCCGCTTTTGACGCTGCGACTATTTGTGCTTGTTAGCTTAGTAACGAGCTTATTTAGCCACACGTTTTCAATACCCGAAAAATAAGACAATACACTCATACTATTCCCCTAAGCCACAGCTATTGTAACTTTTGGTTCAGAGCTTATAAATACACTGCCGTTTTCAATTTTTGCATTGAAAACCGGTAAGTGTATTGCTTGTGCTTCTAAACATTCGCCTGTTTCTAGGCAAAAGTGTTGCTTATATAAAGGCGATGCAACAACTAATTTATTGTCGATTGAGCCAATAATGCCACGCGATAATACATTAGCTTTGCCAATAGGATCGTAGTTGCTAATGGCAAACACAGCCGTTGGGTTTTGCGGAATGTAAAAAATAGCCACTTGCTGATTATTAACTAATGCGCATACGCCGCTATTAGCCACTAGGTTGTCGATTGTTCCAATATTATGCCAAGACATCAGCTTGCTCCTCTTCAACTTCCATTACTGGAATACGGTTTTGTGTATTACGTTGCTCACGCTTTTCGGCTTCTGTAGCAGGGCGGATTTGGTTACGCTCTTGTACAAACAAAATGTTATCGTCGGTTTCGGGGCTATTAACAAACTGGCGGAATCGTTTGGCTGCATCAGGGCTTTCAATCGCTTTTTTCCACTCACACGCATAGGTTTGTGTAATTAACTCCATTTGCGCTTCTAGCTCGTCGCAAATGCCTAAGCTGTCGTCAATTACTACGCTTTTAAGGTAGTCTAAACCGCCTTCAAGGTTTTCCATCCATACCGATGTACGTTGTAATTTGTCAGCCGTTTTAATGTAAAACATAATTACGCGGTCAATGTATTTAATAAGAGTAGGTGTGTCTAAATCGGTCGCAAATAAATCAGCATGGCGAGGGCGCATACCGCCATTACCACACACGTATAAGTTCCAGCCGTTTTCGGTGGCTATAATGCCAATATCTTTACTTTGTGCTTCGGCGCATTCGCGGGTACAACCCGATACCGCCATTTTAAATTTATGCGGCGCACGTAACCCTTTGTAGCGGTTTTCTATTTCTATTGCGTGTCCAACGCTATCTTGCACACCATAACGACACCACGTACTACCCACACACGATTTAACGGTTCTAAGAGACTTACCATAGGCATGACCGGTCTCAAATCCGGCTTCGATAAGTCGCTCCCAAATAACAGGAAGCTCTTCTAAGCGCGCACCAAATAAATCAATACGTTGACCGCCAGTGACTTTGCAGTACAGGTTAAAGTCTTTGGCTACTTGTCCAATTACAATGAGTTTGTCGGGGGTTATTTCGCCGCCAGCAATACGCGGTACTACAGAGTACGAACCATCTTTTTGCATGTTTGCTAGGTATGTATCGTTAGTGTCTTGCAAGCCAACATGAGCGGGTTCTAAAATAAAGTCGTTCCATGTTGAAGCTAAAATAGAGCCAATGGCAGGTTTACATATTTCACAGCCATGACCGCTGCCGTGTTTAGTTAGTAAGTCATCAAAGCTTTTAATGCTTTCTACTTTTACCATGTGCAGTAGTTCTTGGCGTGAATACGCAAAGTGCTCACATACATGGTTGTTTACTTCAACACCGCGACTTGCTAATTCGTTATCAACAACTGATTTTAATAACGCAGCACAACCGCCACAGCCGCTTGCTGCTTTAGTGCATGATTTTACCGAGGCTAAATCGCACGAGCCGCCATCAATTGCACCTACAATGTCGCCTTTACTCACATTGTGACACGAACAAATAGTGGCTGTGTCGGGTAGGGCACTGCCCGATAACGACGGCGCGCCGCCGCTGTCTGGTAAAATTAAACACTCAGGGTTTTCTGGTAAGTCCATGTCGTTAAGCATGTACTGCAGTAAAGTATCGTAATCGCTGGTATCGCCAACAAGTACAGCACCCAGTAATTTATTACCTTTTTCACTTAGTATGATTTTTTTATAACAGCCGCGAATAGCATCTTGATATATAAGTTCTTTACAGTCTGGCGTTTTTGCGTGAGCGTCGCCAATCGAGCCTACTTCTACGCCTAATAACTTAAGTTTTGTGCTCATATCGGCACCTAAAAACTCAAGCTCGCCACCACTTAATTGACTTGCTGCAACGCGCGCCATGTTGTAACCCGGCGCTACTAAGCCAAATAGTTTTTTGTCCCACAGGGCGCACTCGCCAATGGCTAAAATATCAGGATCAGATGTTTGGCATTGGTTATTAATAATAATACCGCCGCGCTCACCCAGTTCTAAATCAGCAATTTTACCTAGCTGATCATACGGTCGAATACCGGCTGAGAACAAAATTAGATCTGTTTCTAAAAATGACTCGTCCGAAAAATTTAATCTAAAGCGACTGGTTTCGCCTTTTACTATTTCGCTGGTTGCTTTTGATGTATGTACTGTTACGCCAAGTTTTTCTATTTTATTTTTTAGTAGCGTACCGCCTTGTCCATCAAGTTGAACAGCCATAAGTTGTGGCGCAAATTCAACTACGTGGGTATCAAGCCCTAGTTGCTTAATCGCATTTGCGGCTTCAAGCCCCAACAAACCACCACCAATAACAACACCGCTTTTACTTACAGCGGCACTGGCTTTTATTTGTTCTAAATCTTCTAATGTGCGATACACCAAACAATGGGGTTGGTCGTTACCTTTTATAGGCGGCACAAATGGGAACGAACCTGTCGCGAGTACAAGTTTGTCGTACGGGTATTGCTCACCCGTTAATGTGGTCACTATTTTTGCTGATCTATCAATGTCTTCAACCCACTGGCTGGTATGCACATTAATATTAAGTTGTTTATAGTTGTCGTGAGTGGTGAGTGCTAAATCGGCGGCTGTTTTGCCATCAAATACACTTGATAAATACACGCGATCGTATGCAAGATTTGCTTCTCCGCAAAGTACAGTAATGTCTGCGTTGGCATCGCTTTGGCGCATTTGCTCAACAAAGTGGTGTCCGACCATACCATTACCAATAATGAGTATTTTTTGCGAGGTTTGCATATGGCATTCCTTAAAGTGACGGTTTAAATACAAATAACAAAAAAGCCCGCCACAAATACGCATTATGCATAATTGTGTGCGGGCTTCTTTGCCGATGGTTGCTAATAGCTATAGTGCCAACAACCTAAATTTTTGCCGTAAGTAAAACTGGCTTGTTAACAGAGTGTTTGCAAAAATATAGCCAGTTTTTTAAGTTATTGTTTAAATAGTATTTAATGTTTTTTTAGAGTGAGTGAAAAACCCGTTTTGATATATGTTGGTGCGCGCTTGGCACTAAGAGGGTGCAAGTATTGTCATTGTTTTGTGCATTATCAGTCAATAAAACACCCATTATCATTCATTGTGTATTGAGTTAAATTTAGCCCATGAAATACGCACACGAATTACAAGCAAAATGATAAACACAGACTCAATAGGTGCTTCACCTTTTCATGAAGGCGAGCTGGCAATACAAGACAAACTCGGTAAACGAGAAATAATGGCAGCATTTGGTAAACGTGGCGTGCGCTCATTTATGCCAGAGCAGCATCAAGCATTTTTTGAGCAGTTACCATTTGTGGTTGCAGGCAGTGTTGATGAAAACGCTAATCCGTGGGTATCTATTGTTTCAGGGCAGCCAGGCTTTTTAAGCGCCACAACTCCTACGTCGTTATTAATGACCCACGCGGTTGATAAAAACGACCCCTTACATAACACGTTAAATATTGCCGGTTCGCCAATTGGTTTATTAGGCATTGAGCTAGGCACGCGTAGGCGTAACCGTTTAAATGTGCGCGTTGGTGAGGCAATTAGTGATAATCAGGTGAGTTTTAATGTTGATCAATCCTTTGGAAATTGCCCGCAGTATATTCAAACGCGCGACTTAACGTTTAATAGAGATCCTTTAGTTAAAAGTAGTGCAGTACAAAAAGTTGAATTTAATACACTTGATAACGCAGCTAGTGTGTTAATTGACACAACCGATACATTTTTTGTATCGAGTTTTATAACCGCTAAAAACAATCCAAAAATTGAAGGTGTTGATGTTTCTCACCGTGGTGGGTTGCCGGGCTTTGTAAAGCGCGAAGGCAACACATTAACGATTCCTGATTACGCAGGTAACAATTTTTTTAATACCTTGGGTAACTTTTTATTAAACCCAAAAGCAGGTTTGTTATTTCCTGATTTTGACACGGGTAATGTATTAATGCTTACCGGCAGCGTTGAAATCTTATGGGACGGGCATCCAGAGTTAGAGGGCTTTATTGGCGCAGACCGAGGCTGGAAATTTACCCTCACTAAAGGAATGTGGCTAAAAAACTTACTCCCGTTTAGTGCTAAATTTGATGCTTATTCCCCTAACACTAAAATGACGGGCACGTGGCTTGAGGCTGATAAAAACAAACAAGCCGAAAAACTAAAACATACTTGGCAGCCTTTAAAAGTAACTAAAATAACGAAAGAAAGTAATGTAATTACCTCCTTTTATTTAGAAGGGCATAACAATACAACCTTGTTACCGTTTAAAGCTGGGCAGCATTTAACTGTACAAATACCAAGTAGTAGTAATAACAGTAATAACAAACCTGTTATTAGAACCTACACCGTTTCATCAAGCCCTCATGAACTCTTTTATCGGTTATCGATTAAAAAAGAACTCAGTGGTGAGGTGTCTAACTACTTTCATAATAACGTAAAAGTAGGTGACGTTATTTTAGCTAAATACCCACAAGGGCAATTTTTTATTGACTCAACCAATACTAAACCAGCGGTACTCATTGGTGGCGGAATAGGTATTACACCTATGATCTCAATGGCTAAACATATTGCCAATGAAGGGTTAAGAACCCGCTATACACGCCCTTTACATATTTTTCACAGTGCTAAAAACACCCAACAGCGTGCGTTTTATAACGAGCTAAAAACGTTAGCAGATACGAGTGGCGGCGCAATTGATTACTACTCACTTTTATCTCAGCCTGAACTTGATGAAAAGCAAGACAATGGCTTTAACGTAAAAGATGAGAGCTTTAATTTAAAAGACGAAAGCTTTGATTTAAAAGGGCGCATAAATGCGGATGTGTTTAGATACTATTTACCACTTGATGATTACGAGTTCTTTTTATGCGGACCTGCTGCGTTTATGCAGCACGTATATAACGAACTGTTATTGCTCGGTGTGCAGGATAAAAACATATTTGCTGAAGCATTTGGACCCTCCAGTATTAAGCGCAAAGTACTTAACACAAACGAAGCGCCTAATAAAAGCAAAGAGATGAGCGCTGAAGAAGCAGACAACACTGTAATTAAATTTAGTAAATCGGGCTTTGAACAACGCTGGAATAAAGGCGATAACACTATACTTAATGTAGCCGAATCCCATGGTTTAGAACCTGAATTTGGCTGTCGAAACGGTAGCTGCGGCAGTTGCGCCGTAAGAATAAATGCAGGCGCTGTGGTTTATCGCAATAACGTAAGTTACCCAGTAGAGACAGAGCAGGCGCTAATTTGCTGCGCCGTACCTGCTAAAGGCGTTGATGAGCTTGATTTAGAGCTGTAGGTTAAAATTGCACTTGAGGTGTAAAAAATTTGCGAAGCCCAAAATGGAATTAATACTGTTTTAGGTAATGACTATTTAGCTATCCGATTATGTATTTTTATTGGTAGGGTTTTCTTGGAAATACTGTGCATACAATACATCAGCAAAATCATTTTCACTAATTTCACCGATAACTAAATCTTTTACAGCATCAGCTATTAAATCGTTATCGCTAATTAATTCGTATTCATTTAATGACAAATACTCTAGACCAACAACTAGCCCTGTTCGTTTATTTGCGTCAGGTAATGCATGAGCTATAGCTATACTTGCTGTATATTTAGCTGCTATTTCAAATACATCATCCAATCCATCGTAGATAATTGCATTATCTATTCGCCCTAAAGCACCCTGTAATTTAGGAATGTCGACAGCACCTTTCATACCGGGTTCACTTTCTAAAATAAAAGCATTAATTTCAATAACCCTTTCAAATGGAAAGCAAATTATTTCCATTACATATGAGCCAATTTAGTAAATGTTTTTCTGTGCGTTCTTATAGCTAGTTTAGCTTCAGATTTTACAATTTGCTTACCTGATTCCCCAGATAAATCTAAAATTTTAGTTGCTTTAATCTTAGGTCTAGCAACTGCTGAAACACCGTAAGCTTCTACTTTCTTATTCATCACAATCACCTTTTGATAACGTATTAAGTTGAGTATACATCTATATCATGAAAGAGAACATGGCGAGGTTGTAGAATAACTCTAACAGCGAAAATTAATTAAAAAATGAGCTTATGAAATAATCTTTAAGTTTTTAAACATGTAAATAGTACATTTGAAACTTATAAAAAAAAGCACGATGACTTCTTTTAAAGCAGTAGTAAGCTGTTATCACTGGGCAAGTAAACCTATTTTTGTTTTAGGCATTGTGACACCGCCATACATTTCGCGAATACCTGAGTGCTCCCCTATATTTATTCCTACCGCCAAATTTTAGATATCTTCTAACTGCTCTATCAGAAAAAATTCCCCTTATTTTCACATGAAATTTCTCACAGAATTATTCGCATAGATTTGTATCAACTAATTGAATTTATAGTTGTCTGCCAGTCAAAATGTCGGCCTATTCACTTACACTAAATTTCAGATTTCGCTTAAACAAGCACAAAAAAAGAGGCTTAATAGCCTCTTATAAAACAGTATTAAAAACTTAAAACTAAGCCAGCAAACCCGCTTTTGTTTCAGGCATTGCTATAAAACCATCAAGTTTACGTACGTTGTTTAGCCATCTTAAAATATTTGGGTATTGCTCAAGCGATACGCCGCCCTCCGGTGCGTGCGCTATGTACGAAAAGTTGGCAATGTCGGCAATAGTTGGCTGAGTGCCTACTAAGTATTCGCGATTTTGTAAGTATGCATCCATTGTTTTAAATAATGTATGGGCAATGTTTATCGCGTTTTGATGATCAAGCTCTGCGCCAAATACCGAAACTAAACGCGCTGCACACGGTCCTGAAGCCACAAGCCCTGCAGCAACGCTCAACCAGCGCTGAATGTGCGCTTGAACAGTAATATCTTCTGGGTACCAGGTTCTGTTAGCATCAAACTTTTGTGCCAAGTACAGTAAAATAGCGTTTGAATCGTTAATAATGTCGTCGTTATGTTTTAGTACCGGTACTTGTCCAAAAATATTCATTTTTAGAAAGTCAGCGTGCTTTTGTGCGCCGTTTTGCAGTGCCACATCAACCATATTTACATCAAGCTTTAAAAGCGATGTAAATAACTCTGCACGATGTGAATGACCAGATAAAGTAAAACGGTATAGCGTTAGATTGCTCATGGGTTGTCCTGTTTTTAATTTTAAATAGTGATTTTTAATAACGCTATTCTTTCACTATTATCAGTTTTGAAAAACCGAGCTAGTAAGGAATAAATGTCAATGCTATATTGACAATCATGGATACTATTATTGGCATTAAAACAATCATAGCGGTTGTTGAAACAGGCTCTTTTACAGCCGCAGGCGACAGACTAGGGCTTTCAAAGGCGCTGGTTAGTAAATACGTGGGCATTGTAGAGCAAGACTTAGGGGTTAGATTATTTAACCGCTCCACGCGCAGAATTTCGATTACCGAAGCGGGGCAAAGTTATTACACAAGCGTAGTACCTGTAATTGAAAGCTACAGTGAAATGCTCGATAACTTATCGGGTCAAACAGCGCTTGCTAGCGGCAAACTTAGAGTGAGTGCGCCGGTGTCGTTTGGTGAATCAAACCTTGCGCCATTAATGCCTGAGTTACTGAGCCGATACCCCGATTTAAGTATTGATTTAGTGCTTTCAGACAAAACAATTGATTTGCTAGAAGAGGGGGTTGATTTAGCAATAAGAATTGGCAGTGTGTCTGACTCTAATTTAATCGCGAGGCAAATTACCAGCTACCCTCTAATTTTATGTGCGTCAGCCGAATACATTCAGCGTTTTGGCGCACCAGCGAGTGTTAACGAGCTTGAACAACATGCTACGGTGATTGATAGCAACTTTAAAATAGGTCGCCATTGGCCACTTGTTTCACCTACTGGTGAGGCATTAACGGCAAACGTAAACTCGCGTGTTTCGGTTAATAATCCGCAAGCAGTAAAAGAGGTGGTTGTAGCGGGTGGCGGTATTGGCTTGATCCCTGAAATAGTGGTGAGAGACGATATTGCATCGGGCAAGCTTGTGCAGGTTATGCAAGGCTATAAAACCTTTGAGTTTGGCTTATTTGCTATTTATCCGCATAGAAAGTTTGTGGCTCAAAAGGTCACGTCGTTTATTCAGTTTTTATTTGAAAAGTTTGAAGCTAAGCCAAAAACAAAAACCTAAAATCAGTTAAGTGATTTTAGGCTTTTAAGATTGATTTTAAACTTATTTAAAATAGCTACTTATTTAAAATAGCTGCTTATTTTAAAATAACCACAGGCACATCGCTGTTTTCGAGCATTTTAATGGTGTTACTGCCCACAAAAAACTGCCTTAGTTTAGAGTGCCCAAATGCACCCATTACAATTAGTTCTACATTATTTTGCTCTTTATATTGCATTAACGAGTCAAAAATATTGCCCTCTAAAAAGCTTGCCGACACTTCAAAGTCCATACTGATAAGCTTGTGCTGTGCATTAACAAATTTTTCTTCAAGGTCTTTTTCGTTGTTTTTAATACTCACTAAATGGCAATGCAAACCATGTAACAAGCCGCCATCAATCACTTGTTGTAGCGCTTTGTCGGCTGTTTCGCGGCCGTCATACGCAATCATAAATGATTTAGGCTGTTTAAATGTTTCTGGAATAAGCAAAATAGGTTGTGTTGCATTGCGCACTAAGGTTTCTATATGTGAGCCCAGCACCGCAAAACTATTACTATGCCCCGCACCGTTTTGGCCAATAACAATAAGGCGTGTGTCGTCTTTTAAGTCTATAACGGTATCGAGCAAATCACCGTGGCGCTTAATTAATTCAAAATTAGTAATACCTGCCGATTTAGCATGCTCACTTACTGAGTTTAATAATTCGTCAGCCATTTTTAAACTTACTTTGCAGCGTTGTTCGTCAAGCTTAGTCATTTCATCAAGAAGTGTCGAATGCGCACCAAGCCCGATGCTGCCAGAGTAGTCGCCGATATTAGTTTGCTGCGTTTTTTCAATTGTATGCACAAAGCTAATTGGTTTATTTAGCTTTTTTGAAGCCCAAATAGCAGCGTCGGTTACATTTTTAGTAATGGCTGAGCCATCTACATAGGTAATTATTTTAGTCATTGCATTCTCCTTAATGTCCGCCAAGTAGTTTTTCGACTTCTTCAGGGTTGTTATGCACACCAAATTTATCAATTACAGTTTCGGTTGCGCTATTCATACCAATAATATTAACCGTTGCGCCTTCACGCCTAAATTTAATGACCACCTTGTCGAGTGACGATACACCAGTTATATCCCAAAAATGTGCATGGGTTAAATCAATTACGACGTTAGAAACTGCATTTTTAAAATCGAACGATGCAATAAATTGCTCAGCTGAGGCAAAAAATACTTGGCCAACGACTTCATAGGTTATTTTATCGTTGCTTTCATCATGCTTGGTTTTAACTACCATAAAGCGACCAATTTTATTGGCAAAAAACAACGTAGCTAACAACACACCAACTAAAACGCCAATGGCTAGGTTATGCGTGGCAACAACCACAATAACGGTGGAAATCATCACTACGTTTGATGAAAGCGGGTTCTTTTTTAAATCCTTAACAGAGGTCCAAGAGAATGTACCAATCGATACCATAATCATTACGGCAACTAGGGCTGCCATAGGAATTAAACGCAGCCACTCATCTAAAAACACCACCATGATGATTAAAAAAGAGCCTGCAATAAAGGTAGAAAGCCTGCCGCGCCCCCCCGATTTAACGTTAATAATTGATTGCCCAATCATAGCGCAACCCGCCATACCACCAAATAAGCCTGCGCCTATATTAGCAATACCTTGGCCCTTACATTCTTTATTACGATCGCTCGTTGTATCAGTTAAGTCATCAACAATAGTGGCGGTCATCATTGACTCAAGTAAGCCGACAACAGCAAGACCAATTGAATACGGTAATACAATTTGCAGTGTTTCGAGTGTTAGGGGGACATCGGGCCATAAAAATATAGGTAGAGTGTCTGGCAGTTCGCCCATGTCGCCAACGGTTCTTATATCAAGACCTAAAAATATTGAAACCAGTGTAATAACAACAATACACACTAAAGGAGAGGGAAGTATTTTGCCAATAGTTGGAATATATGGGAATAAGTAAATAATACCTAAGCCCGCTGCGGTCATCGCATAAACATGCCAAGTAACATTAGTCAGCTCAGGTAACTGCGCCATAAATATTAAAATCGCCAGCGCGTTTACAAACCCTGTTACAACAGATCGCGATACAAACCGCATTAATTCACCGAGCTTTAAAAAGCCTGCAAATATTTGTAGTACACCAGTGAGTAAGGTAGCAACCAGTAAGTATTCCAAACCATGATCTTTAACTAGCGTCACCATTAACAGTGCCATTGCACCGGTGGCCGCCGATATCATGCCAGGACGTCCGCCTACAAAGGCAATAATAACGGCGATACAAAATGAGGCGTATAAACCTACTTTTGGATCAACACCGGCAATAATAGAAAAGGCAATCGCTTCAGGTATTAGGGCAAGCGCCACAACAATACCAGCAAGCACATCGCCACGAACATTAGAGAGCCAATCTCTTTTTACGTGATCAAACATGTAAATAACCTAATGAGTTAGTTTCCCAAAGTATAAGGGAATATTTTATTTAAATAACAGTGATTCTCGCACACCTAAATAAAGCTTACAGATAAAGCGCTGACAAACAAGGAAGATAGATTACCTAAGGGCATTTAAATTTTAAAAAGCACCTATGGTTAGATGAAAAGTTAAGATCTTGGTATTTATAGAGTTCATAAGCTAGCTGTTTTATTTGCGATACTAATGATTTTAACACCTCTTATGCTTAGAACTTTTTCCGTCATATCTATTTTATAAACACGGTATTAATTCGCATAATGCAAATTAATAGAGTTGCAACATGCATAGAAATCGCTCTATTTTATTTTTTTATAAAGAATTCAATGTACTAAATTTTGGAATGAAGTCTGCACTGATTTATTTACTTAATAAATAAGGGCAACTAATTATGAAATTAACCCAATTATCCACAGCACTTTTATCATTAGTTCCGTGTGCTGTTTTAAGTCAGCCATTTGATGAATGTCCAAGTCAGGCTTTTTTAATGCAAAACTCAAAAGCACAACTGTATGGAATAGATTTAGTGTCTGCTAAACCTACCGTTTTAACGACAGAGCTGACGTTTGCAAATGAGGCTAATAATGAAAGTGTTAACGCAATAGGCTTTAATTATAAAGATCAATATTTATACGGGTTTAGTAAGCAATTACCAAGTAGTGTTGTGCAAATTGGTGATGATTTTGAAATGAAACGCTTAGATGTTGCTGGTCTTCCTGCAACAAATTTTTACGTTGGTGATATTCAAGTCATTGAAGATGAAGGAACTCAGAGCGCTTCATATTATGTTTATACTCCAAATTTTGGTCTTTATTCTATCAACCTAGATGGTGATTTAGATGCCTCTATTACGGCCACACTTCTACCTGATTCAGATACATGGAAGCTAGGTATATTTGATTTCGCTTTTCACCCAAAGAGTAATTTATTATACGCTGTAGAATCTAATGGTGACTTGCATGAAATAGACATAGCAGCTAATACCGCTCGATTTATTACTCAAGTAGACATTGGTGATGATACTGGGGCTTTTGGAGCTGCATACTTTGATATAAATGGGCAATTTTATTTCAGTAATAACAAAAGCGGTAAAATTCATAAGGTTGATTTAAGCATTAGCCCAGTTGTTGACTATACGCCGGTTGCTAACGTATTTACATCAGGCCCTAAATCAAGCCAAAACGATGGGGCACGTTGTGCCATAGCTGAGGTTAAAGTCACCGATAGCTCAATTGATTTTGGTGATGCACCAGCACCGTATAACACGAGTCTTGAAAAAAGTGGCGCTAGGCATCTGTTTGATCCTAATAGCACTGGCAGTGAGTTAATTTATCTAGGAGATTCTGTTGATGGCGAAAATATAAATACAGAAGCTGATTTAGTTAATTTTCCGATTGATGGATCGGATGATGGGGTTAGTTTTGTAACTGCTATATCTGCAGGTCAAGATAGCCAAATCATAGTTAGGGCATCAGCGACTAGCTTTTTATATGCATGGTTTGATTGGGATCAAAACGGAGTATTTAGTGAAGATGAACGAACGGTCACCAAACTTCAGCTTAATGAGGGTGATAACAGTATTCTTGTCAGTGTTCCTAGTAATACAAAGTCAGGCCAAACATGGGCTCGATTTAGAGTAACTGATGGTACCGAAGCCTCGCTTATCACTGCAACAGGGGGAGTACTTGGCGGCGAAGTTGAAGATTACGAAGTAACTACATTTGCCAGTGCTGTGTATCCAGGTGAGAGTGATTGGGTAACGCTTGCTTACGAAGATAAATGGCCGTTTGCAGGTGATTACGATTTTAATGATGTCGTACTAAATTACAGAACGACTCAGTTAATAGAAGGCAGCAGTGTAGTTGGCTACAAAATAGATGGTCAACTTATAGGTATTGGTGCGACCTATCATAATGGCTTTGCTGTGAGGCTAAAGGAAACGGTAAATGGTAATCCACTCTCAATTTTAAGAAATGAAGTTGATGAGAGTGCTATTTCTTTGGTTATTGATGGGCAATTGCAAAATGGCCGTTATTTAGAAGAAAACCGCGATGAAGCTATTCTAATTTTTATGCAAGATACGTGGGAGTATGTTTCTAAACAGTCTGGTTGTGAATACTTTAGAACAGAAAATAACTGTGATGATAACGTTAAAGTCACATTTAGCATGACCATTCCATTAAAATTACCAAAAGCAATCACAGCCTCTCCAGGTACGCTTCTTGACCCCTTTATTTTTGCAACAGATGGTTTTTATCATGGAGACTTTTTGGTAGGAAAAGAATCCAGAAGCTGGGAAGTGCATATCAAAAATCAAGCGCCGACTGAAGCGTTTGACTCCTCATTTTATAATTATGTTGGCTCTGATGATGTGAGCGATCAGAGTAAAGGTTTGTATTTCCTTAGTGAAAGTGGCTTACCTTGGGCAATGGAAGTTGGTATGCAATGGCTCCATCCACTTGAGGGTGTTGATATAACTGATGCCTATGGCAGCTTTGCCGAATTTGCAGAGTCATCGGGTGCGCAAAAAACAAAATGGTTTAATGATTACAGTATTAATAATGTTGTAAAAGGGGATCAATAATGAATAACGCTATTATAATTTCAATGTTATCACTAGGTTTAATTGCATGTGGCGGCTCGGGTTCAGAAGAATCAAAAGCTCCTGAGGCAACGGTATCTCTACCTTTGGGAAGTTCAAATGAACCTGCAGGAATAGCAGCTTTACAAATTGATGAACAATTTAACCTTTCCACTAAATACTCACTTAATCTTGATGTTGATCTTGGATTGGGAGAGGTTAGAGCGTATTTAAATGTATGCCAAAAGAAAATATCAGCACAGCGGGCAGATTATAATAACTGCGTTTATAGAGGGCCATTGGTCAATAGTATGCTTGAAAAACAGCTTACACTGAGTCGCGAAGATATTGAGTTAATAGCCGAAATTTGGTTTTACGATAGCTCTACTCAGCCACTTTTATATTCATGGAAATATAATTCAGGCGAACAACAACAGTTATTTATAATGCGATAACCTTTGAAAGTTTTCACTCACGGGGTCAAAAATTTATGTTTAGAGCCTTAGGTATTAATAATCCGCAACGATTTTTTTTGCGGATTATTCTTTTGTTAGCCGCATTGTTATTTATTGCACTTGCGTATAATCCTTTAGGGCATTTTTATGCAGATGTGTTTGTGTCTCTGCGCTTACAATTATTGTCAGCTGCGTTAGTGTGTGCGCTGCTATTAATTACCCTCAAACTATTTAAATTAGGAGCCGCATTACTACTTGTGTGTATTGTAGGGGTTACCCCTGTGTTATTTAATCTATCTAGCTCAACATCCTACAGTGGACCGGTATTATCTGTTAAGCAAATAAACTTAAACTATAGTAATAAATATATAGAAACTCATTTAGCAACGTTGTTGCAAAAAAAATGGGATGTGTTGATTTTACAAGAATTCAGCGACAAAAATCGTAATTTACTGAACCAATTTTTAAGTACAACTGATATGTTTGGCTATGAAGAGATAGAAGGAATTCCCTATGGCATAGTTGTTTTATCACGAATACCTATGGTGTATAAGCATCAAGTTAAACTGGATGCTGATAGATTAGGTTACATTAAATTGAAGTTTTTATTTATAGATCGCATTGTCACGGTTTTTGTAGCTCATCCTCCTTCCCCACGGTCAAGACAACATTGGCAAAATAGAAATACGTTATTAGCAGCACTAAACACGGCAGCACATAATGAAAAGGGCGTTTGGGTAATCGCTGGTGACTTAAATATTGTCCCTTGGTCTCAATACTTTAATTGGGATGATAGTAAAACGTGTTACGGAGAAAGTGAGCGGTATGTGAGCTTTATGCCTTTTGAACGTGGGCGATCTATTTTTACAGGCTTAGCCATAGATCATTGTATAATAAGTGAAGGCATTAATTTGCAAAGATTAACAGTGAGTGACTTTAAAGGCAGTGATCATAGAATGCTTAGTTATGATTTAATTATTGATTAACCTTAAAGGCTCAGGATTTTATGCTGAGCCTTTAAAAGTCGGTTTGCGTAAGCTATTTAATGGGCTTTGGTATATAAAAATTGCTCACGATGGCTTAATCGTCTGTTTTATATCATGTAATAGGTGCTGAAAATTTCGTTTGTGGGGAAATAACATAAAAGCAGCCGCTGTAATACGTAAGGCTTTAAATTTAAGCCCGATTTCCCTGTAGTACTCACCATAACACTCTAACATTCTCGCTTTAGCTTTAAGCTTTGTATCAAATCCAGTATCGTTTTTGCATCGAGAAATGATTACTTTCATTGCATTAAGTCTATTTTTTCTATTTGCTGTGATTGAGCCTGCCCTCATTAAATAGCCCATTGATGTTTGAAGTGAAAATGCAACATCACCAATTCGAGCTAATTTTAACCAACAATCCCAATCACTTGCGCTATTGAGTGAAGTATCAAATTTTCCAACGAAGCTGATAGCTGATTTTTTTACCACCACAGAAGACGTGCCTATCACATTAGCAAATAGGAGTAAGTCCATAGGTGATTTAAGGTTTTGATACCCTGTGCTATTTTTATCTATAAATTTTGAGAACTCCGGCCAATAAGAGAAACAATCAATAATTGGTTCATATTTTTCATTTACATGCATGTAATTAGTAAAACTTAAAACACAGTCACTATTTTGTTTCATATAGTTAATTTGATTGTATAACTTGTCGTCTGTCCAGTAATCATCGGCGTCTAAAAAGGCAATGTAATCGCCTTTAGCCTCAGATATTGCTCTGTTTCTCGCTTTTACAACCCCTGTATTTGGTTGTGCAATGACTCGAATTTCAGGCAGTGTTTTTTGAAGGTTTTCTAACCATTCGACACTGCCGTCAGTTGAACCATCATCGACGACGAGTATTTCGTAGCTAATATTCTCTTGTCTAACAATGCTTGATATTGCCTTTGCTAAATAGGGCTTACAGTTGTAATTAGGAATAATAACGCTTACTTCAATGCTCATATTAAGTAACCTTCATTTTCTCAGGTAGTTAGACTACGCAAGATAAGCGCCAACGATTTTAATACGCTTCGGGGCGATTTTTTGTTTAATGGTTTGCATATTGCGATTTATCTTCGCATATTGATTTTTTAATGCTCATTTAAGCCGTTTTTTGCAGGGCATAGTTCTTGCGAAGTAACATTAAGTTTATCTGGAGTTTTTAAAATGAAACATATTGGTATTGTTGTCCCCAGCTTTCACATTCCATCAGAAACGTTTGTCGTTACTGAAATCAATGCTTTAGTTAAAGCAGGACATAAAGTAAGTGTGCTGACGTTCGAAAACTTGAATGAGTGCATCAATTTAGATAATAGCGTTCGTATTATTGCAATAAAAAAATCGACTCAGTCTGCTATTAGTTTTGCATTACAACACCCTGTTATGGCACTTAAAAGTAGCATATTGGCCAGTAAATTTAGCGCTATCTCTCTTGTATCGCTAATGGGTTATGGACTGAATATGGCTGAGATAATTCATTCTCGTAAAATCTCTCATATCCATTGCCATTTCATGCATGCCCCGCTCACATATTCAATAGTTGCCAGCAAAATTGCAGGTGTTAGCGTGTCCTCAATAGGGCACGGTCACGATGTTTACGTGAACGATTCTGATTTAAAACTTAAATTATCACTGTGTGCTTTCTCAGTTGCGGTATGTAAAGACATGCAGATAAAGCTAAATAATTACAGCGCAGGTAAGGTTCAATTACTGCACTGTGGTATCGATTTAAGTATGTTTAACGCCAAACCAAGTCGTCTAAATGAGTCAGTAAAGCTCTTATTTGTAGGGCGATTAGTTGAAAAAAAAGGTCTGCAATTTCTATTACCAGCAATAAAAAAGTTAAATAAAAAATACTCTATTTCGCTAGATATTGTAGGGGAAGGGCCTTTATTAAATGATCTAATTTATTTATGTGAAGAACTTAATATTGTTAATGAAGTTAAGTTTTTAGGTGCAAAAAGCCCCACATGGCTAGCAAAAAACACCAGTGATTACTCTGCCTTAGTGGCTCCTTTTTGTGTGTCTAGTAATGGTGACCGTGATACCGGTCCTGTGGTTTTAAAAGAGGCGATGGCCAGTGGCATTCCTGTAATAACGACAGAACTGATGGGAGCAAAAGAAATTGTTAATGACTCCGTTGGGTTTAAATGTGAGCCTTCTAGTATTGGCGGTCTCGAAAGAATTTTAACTGAATTTTGTGATCTTAGCCCGTATGAAAGATACGAAAAAGGACTAAATGCTAAAAAATTAGTGACTAAAAAGTTTGATGCAAATTCGCAAGCTAAAAAGCTATCTAACTGGATTCAAACTGTGTAGGTGAAACTATGAATGGAATTAAGCAAATTGCATATTTTGGTTTATCTACCTTATCACTTAAAGTGCTGGGGTTTGCTTTATTACCTATTTCTACACGTATTTTGAGTCAAACTGAGTTTGGTGAGCTAACTTTTTTAGTGTCAATATCAGCGGTTATGTCGTTACTTTTATGTTTAGGCTTACCGGAATTACTTTTTAAGCAACAAATAAACAACCCTCAAAAAAAGCGAGCATTATTTAGAGATGCATTTATTTTATGTGGTTTTTTCAGCAGTATCTTTGTGTGTGTATGTGTTTACTTTGTAGAGCCGTTTAGCGCGTTACTGCCTGTTTCATTAACTTTGATAGATATAAAACTGTTGGCTGTTAATTTAGCACTATCATCGCTGCTTTCAATTTTATTTTGTTACTTTAGATACTACGAGATGGCTAAGCAGTTTTGTATTTTAGCTATACTACAGGGCATTGTTCAAACTGTGTGTACGCTTGTATTGCTTTATTTAGGCTATGGGGTAACCGGTGTGATGTTGTCGGGTGTTGTATCGAGCGCTTGTGTATTATTTATAGCATTATCAGTTGTTTTTCAGCAGATTAGCATCGGCTTTAGATATATTCCTTGGAATATTAGCTATAAAAATAGTCTGTTCTTATTAAGCATTATTATCTCTTCATTGTTTGTATACGCAAATAACGGTGCTGAAAACTGGTTTATTGTAGCAAGTGTAGGTAAAGAAAAACTAGCTCAATACTACGTTGCAGTGCAGTTTGCATTAATGGCGTCGTTTACTTTTGAACCGATTAGAATGTGGTGGTTTTCTCGTCGTTTTAATGAGTTAGCACAAGATCGTACTCGTTATGTATTTTTATGCGAACTTAGTTTGGATATTGGTATATTACTTTGTGCGTTTATGACGATAGTGGCGCCTCATCTTTTAGCCGTAGTCTTACCCGATAGCTATCAATTAAATATATGGCTGTTACCGAGTTTAATTGTGATTGTGGTACTAAGACACCACAGTGATTTATTAAATATTGGTTGCTATACCAAATTCAACGGTTTTTTTGTCACTGTAGTGAATGTTATTAGTGCTTTAACAGCACTGATACTGCTTTTCTTTTTGGTGTCTGAATTAGCTGTACTGGGTGCTGTTATTGCTTTAATGGCAGCCCAGTTATTAAAAGCAATACTTTTTTTTGTTATAAGTCAAAAGCTTGAATATTTATCGTTTAGTGTAAAAAACCTTGTGCCGAGCTGGGGATGTTTTTTAGTCATTTATATGATGAGTGCTTTTGACTTTCCACAATATGTAATCTGCCAACTCATCACATTTATCTGTTTTTTAATGATCCTTTGTCATAAATATAATCAAATAATTAGCAATGTCATTCATCACATATTGAAGGGCAGAGTGCATGATTAATTGGTATAAAAAACATTGTTTAATTATAAATGGGTTGCTTATTACAGCGCTAACGCTTGTGCTGTATATTTTATTTGGTCCTATTGCTGCATTTGCATTATTACTGCTGCCATTTGCAGGATACTTAGCGGTTAAGATAAGTACTGTATTTATTATTTTTTTTATTCTATTTAGTTATTTTAGATTACACGAAGCCTTTGTTTTTTTAATGCCCCTCAAAATACCTAAAATGTTGGCGCTCGCCTCGCTGTTAGGAATTACATGGCATTTGTTTATTTCAAAAACCTTAAAGCCACATTGGAGCTCAACACATCTGATTTTTGTTATTTGGTTTGCTTGGCTTACGGTGTGTGTGTTTAGTGCAACAAACAAAGGGTTGGCAATAGAGTATTGGATAGGGGTACTGGTTAAGGTATTTATTATGGTGTTTGCTATCAGCTGGTGGCTAACACGGTTCTCTCATTTTAGTTTTGTTCGCATGGGGATCATGATCTCTGGTGTTGCTGTTGCATTGGTTGCTTTAAACAACAAAATTAATGGCATTGGTCTAATTGAAGGTACTCGGGTGACTATTTCTCGTGAGTATCGCTCACAACTGGGTGATCCAAACGATTTATCTTTAGTGTTAATGTTTCCGGTTTCTTTTTTAGCCGCTGAGTTATTCAATTCACAAGTTAATAAATACCGTCGAATATTTGCAGGAATCGGTTTAATTTTTACTATTTCTGGTGTTATTGCTACGCAAAGTCGCGGTGGGGTACTCGGAATTGCGGCTATCTTAAGCTTCTTTTTATATCAAAAAGTAAAAAATCCTGTCGTTGTTGCAATGTGTGCAGGTGTTGCGATGTTAGCTATGATGGTTTTTGCTGGTATAAGCGACAGGCAAAGCGGTGGAGCTGCAGAAGATGGGGTTGATGAATCTGCAATGGGTCGAATATACGCGTGGCAAGCGGCAATTAATATGGCGCTGTCGAACCCTTTAACAGGCGTTGGTGTAGATAACTTTTTTGTAAATTATTACTTTTACAGTCCTCATTGGGATGGCAAGAATCATGCAGTACATAGCACCTGGTTTCAGGTTTTAGGTGAAACAGGTTTTGTTGGAATATGTATATTTCTGGTTTTAATTGCCAGTATTTACCGAAGTCTTTCGAGAGTTTATTGCATTAATAAACTTAACTACAACCACCAAGTTGTTGTTAACGCTAATGCATTAAAGGCTGGCATTATTGGGTTTATGGTTGCTGGTACATTCCTAACACAAGCATTTACTTGGCCTTTATATATTATTCTGGCACTAACAATTGCGCTAGAAAAGCTCACAATACAAAGCAATAAGGAATCGTAGTATGTTAATACATTTTAAATACTGGCTTAAGAATAGCCCTCACCCTGTTGCGAAATCGCTGTTTTATTTTGCAACTTATCTTCGCAATCCACAAATGGTGGTTATTCCGTTATTTCACTCTGGATTCTATTACCTACATCAATTTTTAAAAACATTTTCCCATGAATTACTAAGAATACTTTATTACACCCCACTGTTTAAAAGTCAGATAAAAGGGAGTAAAAAACAGTTGTTTCTTTACTCAGGTATGCCACAAGTTTTGGGGGAGCTTAAAATTGAGTGCAGCGATAATGTACGGATGTCGGGTATCACAACTTTTTGTGGGCGGATGGGTAGCGTTACCACGCCCACTTTAGTTATTGGTAATAATGTAGATATAGGTTGGCAGAATGCATTTTCGGTAGGTCGAAATATTACGTTAGAAGATGATGTGCGGCTCGCGGGACGTATTTTTTTAGCCGGTTTTCCTGGCCATCCAGTTGATTGTGAACGAAGAGCACTTGGGGAGAGTGATGATGAGTCTCAAATTGGCGACATTACTATTAAACGTGGTGCGTGGCTTGGTACTGGAGTGACTGTTCTTGCTGGCGTTACTATAGGCGAGGGGGCAATTATAGGCGCAGGAAGCGTTGTTACGAAAAATATTCCGCCTTTTACTATTGCAGCAGGTAATCCGGCTAAAGTGGTCAAACACATCAAGGAATAATAATATGAAATTTATCGTTTTTGGCGAAGATTGGGCAAGTCACCCGAGTAGTACGCAACATTTATTTTCTCAATTGGCTAAAAATCATGAAATACATTGGGTTAACTCAATAGGTATGCGAAAACCTCGCTTTAAATTACACGATATAAAACGAGTTTGGGGAAAGTTTAAGCAGCTTTTTAGTAAACCTGAAAATACGGCAATTAAAACACCTTCGACGATGCAAGTTTACCGATTACCAGTCTTGCCATGGCACGATAATCGCTTTGTGAGGCGTTATAATAGGTGGGTTTTTTCTTTTTATTTTAAAGATATTCAAAGTAATGGCCCGTTAACGTATTGGTTAAGTGTGCCTACCGCAGAATACTTTTTCACTAAAAAAGCACAAGACACCCTTATTTACTACTGTGGTGACGATTTTAATGCATTGGCAGGTGTCGATCCTAATTTAGTGTCATCCTTTGAGAAAAATTTAATTAAGAAAGCCGACCTAATTTATGTTGTGAGTGATTTTTTAAACAATAAAATGCCGGCTCATAAAACAAAGCTACTTCCCCATGGTGTGAGTTATGATTTATTTACGTCTGATGTAAAGAGAGCCCCAGAAATAGATGTTTTAAATGGACCAGTAATTGGGTTTTATGGAAGTATTAATCAGTGGTTAGATATCAGTTTATTAACAGCGCTTGTTGCGGAGCGACCAAATTATCAACTGCTTTTGGTCGGAGATATTGTTGCTTGCACATCTGAGCTAATGCAGTTTAAAAACGTTACACATGTGCCAGCTGTTGATCACGAGCGTTTAGTGGAGTTTTCGGCACATTGGGATGTGTCTATTTTACCATTTGTAGATAATGAGCAAATTAGAGCATGTGATCCGTTAAAGTTAAAAGAGTATTTAGCCGCAGGAAGCCCGATTGTTGCCACGGACTTTCCAGCCGTAACACGTTATAAGTCGAATATTTACATAGCAAAAAATCAATTCGATTTTATAAATAAAATAGATCAGGCAATTGCCTTAGATAAAGAGCAGTTAAGCTCTCTTAAGTCAGCGCAACAGGACATCGCTAAAGATCATAGTTGGGAGTCAAAAGCATTGCTCGTTCAACATGATATTTTAATGTTAAATAAAGCGCCTTAGGCAGTAAACGATAATCTTGGCGCAGCCTGTGCAACTACCTTATTAAAGTACGCTATTTGCAGCTTAAATTTTTATTATGCAAATAGCAGCTAAATTTCGCATAGCAATATGCAAATGTATAGGTAGGGTTTATGTTAGTAAGAGAGCAAATAAAAAGGTTACTTTATTTAACCTTGTATAGTGTTTATACAAGGGCAAAGCTATTCATTTTACCACTTTTGATTGTTCCTTCAGTCGTGATTATCTTGGCTGTGACTGCGCAAAAGCAATACACAAACCATGCAACTATTTTAATTGAAGAGTCTTCGTTACTTAATCCATACCTAGATGATTTATCTTTTTCTTTCGATTTATCAAATCGAATGGCGGCACTTAGAACACTTGTAATTAGCCGAAAAGTACTAATAGCTGTAGCAAAAGAAACAGGCTTAATTTCTGAAACGGCTACCTCAGCTGAGATAGAAAAAATCCACCAAGAGCTTTCTCAAGCACTTTCTTTATCACTTGTTGGCGATGAACTTGTTCGTGTGAACTTCATATGGCATGACCAGACAAAAATGAAGATGGTGTTGGAGAAAGTGGTCGAAAAATTTATTGAAAGTTTATTAGCCCCAACAAGAGCATCACTTGATACATCGGAACAGTTTTTTTATCAGCAACTAGTCAGTCTTCGGGATGAGCTTGAGGTATCGGAAGAATCACTGGCTATGTTCAAAGCTAAAAATAGCAATACTCTGCCTGCCGTTTTACACAGTAACCGACAAACATTCGATAAGTTATTGAGTGACCAACAGCAAAAATCCATCGTTTTATCGGGTGCGCAAGCCAAACTTAAAGCGCTGACAACAAAAATGGGACAAGCCAATCCAATCCTAGGACGTATTGAAGAAAAAATTATTGCAGTAGAGTCTGAACTTAGCTTTTTAAAAACACGTTATACAGAAAAACACAGTAAGGTAATTTCAAAAAAAAGAGAGATGCAAAGTATAAGAAATCGTCAACAGTCATTAATTGAAAGTAGCAAGGAGCTTGACCTTACTAACCTTGATCAGCTTTGGCAGATGGCCAATACCTTACCCAGTGGCGGGGATAACGAAAGCAGTGTACTTGTCTCTCAAATTCTTAATTTAGAAGAAGCAAAAAACTCAGTTACTCAGCACCAGCAAGAATACAGCATGCTCGAACAGCAAGTTAATACAGTAAGCGAAAGACTTTTAGTGACAAGTGATATTGAAAAGCAATTAAGAAAATTAGAACGTGATTACGATGTTAAGCAATCATTATATAAAGATATGTTAAGCCGTTACGAAATGGCGAAGGTAACAGGAAAGTTAGTTAAATATGAAGGCCCAGATAAAGTAAAAAACATCGAGCGTGCATATAGTCCGACACAACCTATCAACACATCTTTTGCCGTATCAATTATTGTAGGCATCATTTTAGGTATCTTTACAAGTAGCACAATAGTGTTTGTTGCGACTTTATTCGATAGCCACCTTAAGGATATTCAAACCATAGAGAAGCTCTCAGCTCTTGAGGTCGTGACTATTTTACCCATTGTTAGAAATACACCTGTGGATTTGGTTTTCAATTCATCAGTGAACTCTATTGATCAGAGGAAATAACATGAATGTATTACATTTGGTTCAACATTTCAAAATAGGTGGTCTTGAGAAAATGGCCGCGACACTAATGCAAAAAAGTCAATTTTCTGATACGAGTGTTTTTGTTTCACTCGAAGGCAGTTTTAGTGAAGCAGTTAGAGACTGGCCGCAGCTAGCTGCGTTTGAGCACAGATTAATCTGCCTAAATAAGGCTGAAAAATTTGATCTAAATACAGTTCGAAAACTGTCAGCTCTTTTAAAAAAACACAATATAGATGTCATCCATAGCCATCATATAGGGCCAATGCTTTATGCAAGTATTGTAAGTTTAAAAAATCGCCAGATAAAGCACGTTTCGACTATCCATGACGCGTGGTATTTAAAAAGTTTTAAGCAACGTTTAATAACTAAATTATTAAATAAGCTAACAAAAATATACTGGGTCGCGGATGCACAAGTTGTGGCGAAAGATTTCTATACCGAAACAGCAATTAGAACCGATAGAACAATCCTAAATGGAGTCGATTTTAAACAGTTTTTTAGTACCAATGAGTTGGACGCTCGGCATGAATTAAATTTACCTAAAAAGGTGAGTTTGATTGGTTGTTCTGCTCGTTTAGAGCTAGGGAAAGGGCATTTTCCGCTTATAAGGGTTTTATCTTCATTGCCAGCAAACATCGAATTAGTGTTTGCTGGCAGTGGTAGCTTACGCAGAAAACTTGTTGATTATGCTAGCTCATTGGGTGTTTCAGAGCGAGTGCATTTTTTAGGCAATGTACAAAGCATGCAATTATTTTACTCTGCAATCAATGTAATGTGTCTTTACTCACAAAGAGAGGGGTTACCGCTATCAATTTTGGAATCTATGGCGTGTGGTAAAGCTATTGTTGCCACTGATGTTGGGGGGATCAGCGAAGTATTAACCCATAAGCAAGGTGTATTGGTTAAACCAGGCGATGAAATGGGGCTTAAACTTGCGGTTATTAAAGCGATTAATATGAAACAGGGAGAATGTATAAGGGAGCATATTTTTTCAATCGCTGATGCTAATAAAATGAGTGAAGAGTACGACCATTTTTATAATGGCTTACCATCGTAAGGGGAAAATCATGACTTATTTAATAATTGTTCTCATGGTGTTGATTGTAACCGTTGTGTACCATCACGTTGGTTATTTAGCGCTGTTAAAGTTGGTTAGTCGACGGGCTCATAAACGTATATTCCCAGAGGGGAATATAAGAAAAAATAATCGATTTGGTATTTTGGTGTGTGCTTTTAATGAGCAAGAACACATTAAAGAAAAATTACATAACCTCGGCGCTATGCTCTATGACACTGAGCTTTATGCCATTCATGTTTATTTAGATGGATGTACAGATAACACATACGAAGAAGCGATGTTGGCTCAATCACATCTTGCTCAGCAAAACGTAGTGTGCCACTTGCATTATAATAAACAAAACCAAGGCAAAGCACATGGTATTAACGAGTTAATTACACTAACTAAATCAAATTACGACGTGTTGCTGTTTACCGATGTGAGTGCCTTATTAAGTATTGATGTATTAAATAAAATTGATACTGATTTTAAAGATCCTGATATTAAGGTCATTACAGGTGTTTATGTTCTAGATGAACACGCAACCCCAGAGCAACAGCACTATTGGCAATATCAAAATAATGTAAAAAGCATGGAATCATCACTTGGTGCGGTGATTGGTGTACCAGGAGCCATGTTTGCTATTCGTTCAAAATACACAGATATATTGGATGAAAATACAATAAATGATGATTTTATATTGTCTATGAAAGCCTTAAAAAATGGCGGCAAAGCGGTCGTAAATAGCGATATTAACATTATTGAAAGAGAGTGCGATGAGCAAAGCCATGACTATGCTAGAAGAGTGAGATTAGGAGCAGGCAATTGGCAACAAATTAAAATATTATTTGAGCTATTCAATCCTAGATTAGGGTGGGTTAGTTTTAACTTTATTTCACATAAAGTTTTGCGTGGCGTAATGCCAATATTGCTTGCTTTAATTTATATTTTACTGTTTTCAATGGCATTTTTCTCGAACTTATTGTTAGTTAAGTTGTTGTGTTGCGTGATTGTAGCCGTCCATAGTCTCTTTGTGGTTAAAAGTACCCTCAACATTAAGGCCAAGATCCCTATCGTTGATAAAGTTAATTATATTCTTAATGCTTATTTTTTAGCGTTATGGGGCATTATTAAATTTGAACGTGGTGATTATAAAAAACACTGGGAAAGGGTTCATGATAGAGAAGCTGAACCAAACGTCAGCATTAAAGTTATAAAACGCATAATTGATATTGTTGGCTCTGTGGTAGGACTAACTTTACTGTCTCCGATCATGCTTTTAGTGGCTGCAACAATTAAAGTAAGTTCACGTGGACCGGTACTGTTTAATCAACTTAGAGTGGGAGAGAGTAATGATAACTTTGTTGCCCTTTTTAATGTCCTTAAATTTCGCTCGATGGTGGTTGATGCTGAAGTAGCAAGTGGCGCGGTATGGGCAAGTAAGGACGACCCTAGAATTACACCTATAGGGCGTTTCATTCGTAAAACGCGCTTAGATGAATTACCTCAATTATGGAATGTGCTGGTAGGCGATATGTCACTCATTGGTCCTCGACCAGAGCGACCTGTATTTTACTCCAAGCTTGAAAAAGATATTCCTTATTTCTCTCAGCGTACATACGGTATAAAGCCAGGTATATCGGGGCTTGCTCAAGTAATGAATGGATATGATGAAAGTATTGATGATGCAAGGAAAAAAATAGGTTGGGATTATGCTTATATGTTAAGTACATCATCTCCACGTAGTTGGTTTTATATGGAATTGACTATTTTTTTGAAAACACTCGTTGTTATATTTACTGGAAAAGGGCAATAATTATTTTTGCATAATGCAATCCTACTTTTAAAAGGGAATTGCATTATGCTTTACTATCCTCAATTGCTCCCACCGACAAATAAAAATATATTAATTATCAACACCTTAAAGTTGGTTCGTTTCTTGTAATAGTTATATTGAATTTAATATTTAATAGGTAACTACGATGATAAATTTAACCAGTGAAAATGAACATAAAATAGTATCGCTTCCAAATGACTTTTCAGGTTTTACTGTTGATGGATTTAAAGATGAATTTGAAGAGCTAGTTGATACAGGTACAGACTTTATTATCTTGGATTTTTCAAAGACTGAGTTTATTGACTCTTCGGGTATTGGCGCGATTGTCTTTCTTTATAAAAGAATAGAAAAAAGAAGCCATAAATTGTCATTACTCAATGTAACTGGGCAGCCGTTTAAGCTAATGAATCTTCTAAGAGTGGATAAAACCATTCCATTTATTGATTCGCTTTAACGATAAGGAGAGCGATATGAAAGCACACATTTTTTTCATCATAACCTTGCTTTTAAGTGGGTGTGCTTCTTGGCCTGATGAGGGGCAAGGGGGTTGGGCCGAAAAATATCAAAACTATCCATTAAATGATGAGCAAACAGATAATAACTTTACACAACCCGAAGATGTGGTGAGAAGTGAATTTGAACACCTTGTTTTTAAATTAGAACTTTTAAAGTCACAAGATATAAAAGCATGTATGCCAGCACAGCTTTTAAAAGCTCAAATTTACGAAAATCGTATTCGAAGGCTTATAGCTGCGCAAATGTGGGAAGATGCAGAGCATGACTTATTGATTCACTACCATGGGCTCAATCAACTAACAAACCATTTTGACACGGTTCAAAAGCTCACTCATTGTGCAGTTAATACCACTTCAGAAACGACTGTATCTAGTGTTAAAAAACAAGTAGCGGATTTACTAAATAGTGATAATCAATTTGCATTTAATGCGTTTGAAATAACCCCTAAATATGCAGCAAGGCTTGCTCAAGCTGCTGATTTAGCTAAGCAACTAGATAGTATTTCAATTTTGTTAGTGGGTCATACTGATTCAGTTGGTGAAGGGAATAATAATTATGAGCTTGCATTAAAAAGAGCTGAAACAGTAAAACATTGGCTCGTCGTTTATGGTGTTAAAACTCAAAGTATTACCACACTTACACAAGGAAGCTTAAAGCCCTATAGCAAGCAATCCCCAACGGAAAGTGTCCGCCATTCTGATAGGCGAGTTGAAGCGATAGTCCTCAATGCAAGCAATAATAATATGCAAGATGATAACGCTAAAGCACTTGTTAATTGGACAAAAATTATTAAAAGCAAAGAGGAGTAAATTATGAAATTTATATTCGCGATTGCGGTGTTTATTTTATCATTCAATGTTTACTCAGCTTCTGATGAAAGTAATGCCATAGTGCAAGTGGGAAATAAGCTTTTTCTATATATTCCAGGTGAAGCAGAATTTGATACAACGTTTGAAGTGGATAAAAGAGGACAAATTAACCTCCCAGAAATAGGCCAATTTAATGTGGCTGACAAAACGACTATGCAAATTGAAAGTGAGTTAACCCCCGTACTTGCTGAACTATTTGTTGCAATGGATGATTTTTATGTAGCGATCCACAGCAGAGATATTCTTATTAATGTACTTGGTTACGTAGTGACACCATCGCAAGTGAGTATTCCTGATGATGGGAATATTCAAATGGTTATCTCTAAAGCAAACGGTTTAAAACCCGGTGCTCAGCTAGATAGAATACAGATAAGGCGTGGTAATGAGGTAATTGAATTTGATTATAAATCATATTTAGATACAGGAAATATTAGCCTGTTACCTTCTCTAAAAAGCAAAGATACTGTGTTTGTGCCGGTATCGCCTTTGCTTGGTAATGTGCAAATAGACTTTGATGCGCAAACACTCAGTGCAACAGGGGATGCCAGTGATAGCAGCGCGATAACTATTTTAGGTGAAGTACATAATCCAGGGAGTTTTTCCTTTAAAGAAAATATGAGTATTTTAGATGCACTTATGCGCGCAGAGGGGGTCACTCGTTATGCTGATGTAACTAAAATAAGAGTCATTGTTGATAAAACACCTGTTATTTTTGATTTGAAAGGGTACCTAGATAAACCCTCAAATAGCACTATGCAACTGCTAAAACCTGGCTCTACTGTGTATGTGCCTATTATGGTTGATGACGTAAACACAACGTCACGTACGGTTTATATTATGGGAGAAGTGCAAAAACCAGGCGCGTACGAAGCGGCCGATAGCACAAACTTTTTAGATATTTTAGCCAATGCAGGCGGACCAACACGATTTGCTGAAACTCGCCATATCAAAATATTAACACCAGAAGGAGACAGTATTTTATTTGATTTACAGCGTTATAGCGAAGGCAGTGTAACGACCAAAGTACCAGATTTAAACCCTGGCGATGTAATTTTTGTACCTGAAAAAACAGATGTTAACGAAAAAAGCTGGCTTAAAATTCCAACTAAACGAGCTATCAAAATAATTGGTGCCATACATTCTCCAGGTCGATATGAATGGAGTAATGAAATGGATTTTACAGACTTAATAGCTCATGCAGGGGGGCCTACAAAAAGCGCTAATATCAATGATATAAAAATACTGCGTAATGGTGATGTTACACAACGCTTTGATCTTGAAAAGTATACTATTACTAATGGTGACACACCGCTGCCAAATTTAGTTGCGGGTGATACAGTTATATTTGAAGAGCTACCAGTTGATCCGTCGGATAATAAATCCCAATGGATCCGCCAAGAGTCGAGTAAGTCTATTTATATTATGGGGCAAATAGGTTCGCCAGGTCGTTACTCGTTTAACGAAAACATGCACTTTATTGATATTTTAGCTGCAGCAGACGGCCCAACAGCGACGGCAGATATTCGTAATATTAGAATCACTCACCGTAATGGTAATCGAGCTAAAGTAAGTAAATTAGATCTCGCCATGTACTTTGAAACAGGCGATGAAACTTTGTTTCCTAATGTATTACCAGGAGACACCATTTTTGTACCTGAAAAAGACAAAGATTGGCTCCGTACACCTAAAGAACGGGTAGTACGTATAATGGGGGCTGTACAAAAACCGGGTCGATACAATTTTGACGATACAATGTCCATTTTAGATGTATTAGCTGAAGCAGGCGGCCCTTCTAACTCAGCATTGATAGATAAAATAGTTGTTGTTAATCATTCATGTTGTAAAGAACAGTCTCGTGTATTTGATTTAGAGGCGTTTATTAAATCACCAAATTCAGTAAATATTCCAGTATTAAGAGCGGGTGATACGCTTTACATACCAGAGAAAGGGCAGGATTTACTTAGTCAATTTAAAGATAACTTTTTAGATGTTATTACTATTCTTGCATTAGTGGTGGGCTTATGAAATTAATACCAAAACAGTATTATGAGCTGGAAGTTATATGTAACATGATGATTGATAATTCAGCTCGTTGTATCACTTTTATCTCTTTATCAGGTTCAGAAGGGTCATCTAGTGCATGTGTTAGTGTTGCTAAGCGATTACAAAGCCAACTTAAATCAGTGCTAATAATTGATTTAAACCCAATCAATACATTTTGCTCAGATGATAAGTTACCAACAATTTCTAAACCATGGTGCTTTGATGATATTTCTTGTCAATTAGGCGTGACTAATTATGAAGGTATCAGTTTATTAACCATTAAAAACCTAGCTAGGATTGAACCGGCGAAGAACAAACATGTACTAAATGACGCAGTTGATCGGCTAAAGCAAGAATACGATTATATATTAATTGACATGTCACCGGTGTTAAAATTGAACAGGAATAATGTGCCACTGCATTCCTTAAGTTTATGCAGTGAATTAACCTTCGTTACCGTGGGGCTGGGGGTTAACGATGAAGAGTCGCTTTGCAAAGGTGTGAGAGAATTAAAGCAAGCAGGGCATAGCAATATCAAAATATTGATAAGCCAACATAATTTTGCGCCATTAGGTGAGCGTATAGTTAAACTTTTAGAAAAGCATACGACAAAATGGCCAAAGTTATGTACTACTCTTAAAGCAAGAATTAATAAACAAAGATGGTTGTTTGAACATCATTGAGGGTGCAATGGATATATTATTTGAAAGACGCTTTGAACTACTATGGCCAACATTGACTGAGATTCGCCTCATTCTAAAGCACGTTTTAAGAGCGCTCAATGTAAAAAAGGATGAGGTGGATGCCGCAGGCTTAGTTACTACAGAGTATTTAACAAATCTAATTAGACACAACCAAGGTTCTGAGCATCAAATTTTATTACGTATTAGCCAGCCTAGTAGCGACAGCTACATATTAACATTCATTGATGAGCTAGCCCCATATAACCTTTTTAAAAACAACAATTCATCGTGGAAAATAGACTCTGGAAAACTCGTTGAAGGAGGAATGGGAGTTGAGTTAATTCGTTATTATTTTAAGGACGCAGATTATATAACGAAAAATGGCAAAAACTTTTTTTCATTCCCTTTAGAGCAAATAGATAGGCGTCCAACGATTATCTATGTTGATGATGATGTCACTCAGCTTGCCCTCATGAGCGCTTATCTAAATGATAAATTTCAAGTGATTGCCTGTGAAAGTATAGAATCAGGATGGCAGGCAATTTTAACCGCTGACGCAAGTATTTTATTACTGGATCATAAATTAAAAAATGGGACATGTGAGCCCTTATTAGAAAAACTTAATAAGTCTAATTTAAAGTCGCAACTATCAGTTGTTATGTTAACTGGCGATGACAGTGATGAAGTGATACATAAAATAAATCGCTTAGGTGTTGACGATTATTTAATTAAACCGATTAAAAAAAATAAGTTACTACAAAGCATCGAACGTGTAACTCATCGTTTTGCTTACTTGTCTTATCAAACTACTTTTGAGTCAGCGCCTTCTAAAATTCATTTACAAGATGAGAAAACCGCTCATATTTTTGGTTCAATTAGTTTGGGTAACGGCGGTGATTTTTTTATGCCCATTAATGATGAATGCAGTGCTTTTATTCTAGGTGATATGATGGGACACGGATTACAAGCATTAAAAGAAAGCTTTGCTATTAAAGGTTTTATAAGTGGCTTTTTGGCAACCGGTCTTCCTTATCAAAAAATGTTAGTGGCTTTAAATAACGCGATCTATAAACAACAGCTATGTAAATCTAGTTTAGTTACGCTTGTCATATTTTTCTTAAAAAATAATAAAATATATTGGTTAAATGCAGGTCATCCTCCACCTGTCGTTTTGCGAAAAACAGGCGAAATTTATCAATTAAAAGGCACCGGTCCACTGCTTGGTCTCGCTCAAGATCATAGTTATACACTTTATGAAGCAGCGCTTGATAACGTTGAACATATTTTACTATACACGGATGGCTGGACTGAAAACCGCTTTACCGATAAAGATGAAATATGTGAATTAACTAAAATTATACCGTTAGATAAACACGCTCATGCTGAGTTTGCTAACACGTTATGGGAAAACTCACAGGTTACGCTTTCAAAAGAAATTGATGATGCTTCGCTTATTGTAATTAATTGAATTTGCTTTAATTAACCTTTTATAGTTAAATCATTACAGATTCACAGCTTCTTTTTGGCTTGCTAACAAGGAATTAACTATGCCACCAACAGTGTTAATTGTCGAAGATACTCAATCTCTTGCAATGATGTACCAGTCATATTTATTACCGACAGGAGTAAATACACTCGTGGCAAGTGATGGTGCAACTGCAATAGCGATTATTAATAAGGTGCAGCCTGATCTAATCGTGCTCGACGTAATGCTACCGGATATGAATGGATTAGACATCCTTGCTACATTTGATCCAGAAAACTGTCCACAAGTTGTTGTATTAACAGGGCATGCTACAAAAGAAATAGCGATTCAGTCAATAAAGCTAGGTGCATGTGACTTCCTAGAAAAACCAATAGAAGCCGACCGTTTTCGGATTACAGTTAATAATGCGTTAAAAATTAAAAACTTAAAACAAACGGTTAGCCAATACAAAAACAAATACGAAAACGGAAAATACTTTGATTTGATTGGTAGTTCAAAACAGATGCAATCTGTTTATCAAATTATAAGTTCTGCTTCCGCCAGTAAAGCCACTGCATTTATTACAGGTGAAAGTGGTACGGGAAAAGAGCTATGTGCTCGTGCAGTTCATCAAGCTTCAAATCGCGCTGATAAACCTTTTGTTGCACTAAACTGCGCGGCTATCCCTAAAGATTTAATTGAGAGTGAAATTTTTGGTCATTTAAAAGGTGCTTTTACGGGGGCAATTGCGAATCGCGTTGGCGCTGCAGGTCAAGCCGATGGTGGAACATTATTTTTAGATGAACTTTGTGAAATGGACATTAACCTACAAAGTAAATTACTTCGCTTTATACAAACAGGTAGCTATCAACAAGTTGGCAGTGAGAAAGTTGTAAAAGTAGATGTTAGATTTGTGTGTGCAACAAATAGAGATCCATTAGTTGAAGTGGAAAGTGGCCGGTTTAGAGAAGATTTATATTATAGACTACATGTTATACCTATTGAATTACCGCCACTAAGAGAGCGCGGCCAAGATATTATAGAAATTGCTGAAGCTTTATTTGTTAAAATAGCGAAAGACGAAGGTCATCCATATAAAGGCATGGCAGGGGGGGTTAAGCAATTACTTATGCAATATAGTTGGCCTGGTAATGTAAGGCAGTTAGAAAATGTGATTCGTAATGTATTGGTACTCCATCCTGAGGCATTTATAGATATTGATATGCTTCCCGCTTTACCTGAAAATTCAAAAAAAGCGATTGAACCAGCGCCAATGAGTCTTCAAACTAAACCTGCGAATATATTAATTGACGATTTACCGAATACACAAAATGATGTTAAAGCATTATGGCTAGCTGAAAAAGAATATATTGAACGTGTAATAAAAATATGTTCATCAAATATACCTAAAGCCGCTTCACTACTTGATGTTAGCCCATCGACACTTTATCGAAAGATTAAAAGCTGGGAAGAAAATGAATAGTTTATTTTCCTGTATACGCTTGGTGAAGCAATAAAAATTGTTTTTTACCAGAGAAACGCTCCTCTAGCATGTTATATGCATCATTTAATAAGTTAATTTTTGCTTGGGGAGGGAAATCAATTAATTGCTCTATGCTTTTTTGACAATCTTTAGCATCACCAACACTCATTAAAAAACCAGTTTTGTTATTTTTAATGATACTTGGTATAGCGCCAACAGCACTGCTTATAACCAGTTTATGCTGAGACATTGCTTCTAATAATGTCATAGGCAAGCCTTCTTCTCTAGAACAAATAAGTAAGACATCTATTTGATTCCATATATTATTGCGTTCAGTTAAGCCATGATAATGTAGGTTATTTATAACAGGTATTTTATTTTTTAGAGGGCCGTCACCAAAAATGTGAAATTCAACATTGTTAGACTGTTTCATATTTTCAGCTAATTGAAAAAATATATCTGGTCCTTTTTCATAAGAAAGCCTGCCAACAAACCCAATCTTGATAGTTGATGTATGAATAACCGGTTTTGAAGGCGCTGATAAAGAGATAAAATTTTCAAGTAATTTTACATTGCTAATTGTATTTTTTATTTTGTTTGAGACCGCAAAATTTATAGATAACGATGAAAGCCATTGATCTAGTTTATTATAAAATTTAACTTTTCCATTCCCAACTTCGCCAGCATGGTATGTGCTAATACAGCGTTTGTTTATAATGTTACATACTAATCGGCCTAATATACCTGCCTTATAGCCATGCGTATGAACGACAGTGTTGTTATCATAACTGAGTAGTTTATTAGCGAGGTTTTTAATTTTCCCTTGTAAAAAGTCATACCTTATGTTTTCTTTAATCAATAAATCATAAAATTTTTGATTGCCATGATTTTTATAAAATAAAATTGAGCTACGAACATTATTTTTACTCAGTAGTTTTGATAATTCAACGATGTGGGTTTCAATCCCCCCCAACATGGAAGAGTCAACAAACAAAATAACTTGGTAATTCATAATAAACTCCAAAAGGTAGATATGATAGATTTAGCGGTAATAGAACAGCTCAAGAATGATATTGGCGACGACACAGCTGTTGAACTACTAAAATTTTTTGTCGACGAATCAAAAAAAACAATGGCGATAATACTTAATTCAAATGAGCGTGATGAAATAGAAATTAACGCACATAGTCTTAAAAGCAGTTGTTATAGCTTTGGTGCGATAGCGCTAGGTGATACATGTAAATATATTGAGGAACTTATAAAAACCGAGCACTCAAAAAAGGATTTACATAATCTTCTAGAAATAGTCGAAGTGCAAAGCAAGCAAACATTCAACGAAATGGCATTTATTATTGCAAGCAATCAAGATTGCTCACAAAGCTGAATTGGTACTTTAAGTAACTCCGAGAATATGTTTTTTAGTTCGTCAATATCATGTAAATGTTCTCTGGACTGTAGTGCATTTTTATTGTCATTAAAAATCTCTTCAATTGCAGAAGGTGAAATACTTAAATCGTATATTTTAAAACCTAGGTGCTCTTGTAGCCAGTCGATCCCAGTAGTCGACGTGTGTTTCATGACGCTATTTTCTAGTGTTGTGTTCTCAATGAAAATACGACAGGCAGATGTTTCTTGAATAGCCAAAGAGATCTCTTCTACTAAAAAGGCAGGCATAACACTTGTAATAATACTGCCTGGACCAATTATGATTAAATCGGCTTCCAAAATAGCACTTACGCACCCTGGCGCTGCGGGCACATTTTTAGACAAATGCACTTTTGTTGGTAATGTGTCTAACGCATCAATAGCACACTCACCAAAGACCTCTTTATTATTTTTAAGAGTGGCGATTAGATCTGTAGGGATCTCTGTCATAGGTAAAACAGTTTCTGAATTACCAAGTATTGCATTAAAGTAAGCAACAGCTTTGGTGGGAGATTTGGTGAGCTCAGTTAAGCCCAACAACGTTAAGTTGCCTAAACAATGGCCATCTAACACACCTTCTGAAAACCGGTGTTCATAAATTGAGTTAAGTGCCTTTCTATTTTCTGCAAGTTGCAGACAACAGCGCCTAATATCACCCAAAGCAATGCATTCTTGAGATTCCCTTATTTTTCCCGTACTTCCCCCGTTATCAGTTGTTGCGACAATTGCTGTTAAATTATTACACATTGGTTTAATTGCGCTTAAAACCTGCGCTAATCCATGACCGCCGCCTATACACACTATTTTCATTATTATGCCTTTGTGTTTTATTTTCCTAACTTGATATAGCAGGAATTATTCCAAGACACATAAATTTTTAATCTATTGATTTATAATTATTTAATGAGTTCTAAAAGAAAAGGGTCCGGTTGTTATTGCTCTTTTTTGCAAAGTGCAATGCATTTTGATGGGAAAAACTACAATGCAGAGTCATTCAAATATAGGCATAGGAAGGTGTTAAAGCGTAGAAAGTGCCTTTACTTAGGGCCTGTGACCTTTCAGGATTAAAATTTGTTCAATCTAGGGGGGATTTAATCGCGGCGTGAGGTTTGTAACCTAGTGGGCTCGGTAACTGCTCCTGCGTTACCCTAATGGCTTACATCCATGTAAGAATAAGTAAAAACCGAGCAAAGCTTCCGTGTCTTGCTCACGCCCCTTACCTAAATCCATTTAGGTAACACAGAGTAAATTGCACCTAGGCAGAACCCTTCGGGCAGTGTAGTTGCAGGCGATTGGGTAAAGCTTTCGGGCACTTATACCCATTCAATAACAATCGAGGAAAGTGCGGCTTTACTTTATGTGGAGCCAAACGAACTGACTGCTGATTTTTATGTGGACGACGTATCGGTCACTTTGGTAGAACAGTAAACCAAACTGAAAGTAATTAACCCACATTTGATAGTCTGTATTTTTATACAACTATTTTTTTGAGGGCTTTCACAAAAAGAAGTGCACTATGCTTTTATATTAGTAATAGGTATCGCCTTAAAGCGACATATACCGTCATTATAAATGCATTAGCGCGATAACGGCGGTGCGTGAAAAGCTATATTAGTTTGACTCAAATGACGAAAGTTTCTTTTGAACGTTATTTCGTAATACATCGTCTATGTACTCATTAAAAGCCTTATTACCGGTTACCAAGGGGTTTAGCTGATCAGATTTACGATTTTTTAATGTATTAATTTGATTAATCAGATCATGTGAAAATGGGTGGTTTGAGATACTTCCATCAACATCGTTTTTGTTTGCAATTTTTTGAAAATAATTTAAAGAGTGCAAATAAGTTTGATTTGCTTCTTTAGTATCCGGTAAACCGGTACCTCCCCAAAGTGCAATTGTATGAGGTATGCCATTATCTGTAACAGGTATTATTAATGACAACCCACCAGGCGTATGCCCTGGTGTAGCAAGTACCGTTAAATTAGTTTTACCTAAACTTATTTTTTCACCATCGATAACTTGGGTGTAAGTGCTAGGTAATGGTATTTCGGTAGAAAAGTTACCGAAAGGATCAGTTAATACAGGTGCATTTGGATTATGGATGTAGTCCCACTCATTTTTTCTCATTAAAATTTTAGCGCCATAACGTGATTCAAAGTAGTGAGCGCCACCATAATGGTCGCTGTGGCCGTGAGTAACTATCACGTATTTAATATCTTCAGGATTTAAGCCTAGCTCTTTTAGTCCAGGAACAATGACATGTTTGGCGTCGTGCGGGGTCCACATGGTATCGATTAAAATAATGCCCTCAGTTGAAGTGATAACAAAAGTGCCTACGCTGACATATCCTACAAAATAAAGGTTATCAAATAGCTGAGTGGGTTCAACAACAGTGGTATTGAACAAATCACTAGAGGTTAGCGAGGAAGGTAATTTATTTAATCTAGTACTTATTTTATCTTCACTCAATTTTGTAATATTACCGTTATTTGATGTTGTGCAGCCGCTCAGTAAGTAAGTTATTACTGCAATCGAGAAAATGCCTAAAAATGTTTTTTTCATATTTTACACCTTAGTTAATTAGGCATATTAAAAGCCCAAGTAATAAACTTTAGTACGTCGTCTATTCAATTATTAAATACAGGGTATGAACTCAAAATTAAAATTTAATGGATAAAACAACTTTAGCCTTTGTTTGTTTAGAGATCGAGTTTGTTATCTTTAGGCTAAATTAGGGGTGCGAAAGCATTAGTCATTTTGTAAAAGAGGGTTTGAATAACGATAGAAGCGAATATATCGTTATTCATTGTATTAAAAACAGCTCTAGGTTACTTACTATCCAAGGCGTTTATATCATTGACTCGGTTAATTATGATATTAATTAAAAAAGCACATAAAATAACGGCAGGTATTGCATTGGCAACACTGTCGTAAACTACATGAAAAAATATTGCACCAGCCATAATAACTAACAAACCACTTGCAGCTAAAATGCTTAGTTTTTTTATCCAAATAGCAATAGCACCTGCAAGTTCACTTGCACCAATAAAATAGCCAAACCAAGCAGGTAAACCCATGAGTGCAAACGATAAGTGCATTTGCTCAACTCCTACTAGTTTTGCAGAGCCTGCAGCTATAAACGCAAGTGTTGTTAATCCTAGTGATGTATACATAAAAATTCTTTTTACTTTTGTGCTCATGTTATTCCCAACTTTAATAAGAGTGATTTAAGCAGATGCTTAGCTTTTGACGTTAGAATAACCACAGTTCTTATTAATTAATATTGAATGTTTTTTTATAAGATATAAACTTTAGCTTTACATGTCTGGCGTAAATTATGAAATTAGAACAGCTTAGTATGTTTGTTACTGTTGCTCAGGTTGGATCATTGAGTGAAGCAAGTGCTCTTTTACACAAAACTCAACCAGCTATAAGCCAAGGTATTAAGCAACTAGAAAATACCCTTAACTTTGCCTTATTTAGTCGTAATGGTTATCGGTTAGAGCTTACCAGTGCAGGAAAAACTATGTTTCATAAGGCTATGAAATTGCTAGATGATGCAGCACAACTTAAACAAGTTGCACACCACATAGCACAGGGGAACGAGGTAAGTATAACGATTGCAATTGAAGCATCATTTAATTTAAAAGGTATTTTACCATTACTAAAAAATATGCAAAATCAGTTCCCTGAGACTCAAATAATAATCAGGCAAGAGTACATAACAGGTGCAATTGAAGCCTTACTTGATGGCGGTGCCGATCTGTGTATAACACCAACAATGGAATTTTCTGCACAAGAAGAGAAAATTGAAAAGCATTTGTTAAATAGCGGCTCATTAATCAATGTAGCTTCCCCTTTGTTGTTAAAGCGAAATCCAAACCTTAGGCAAGCCACTGATTTGTTGAACGAATACCAAATAATTGTGCAGGACTCAGGCACAGGTTCAAAAAACATAGAGTGGGGTGTACAGCAAGGTCAGCGACGATGGTATGTAAATGACTTTCCAACTAAAAAAATGCTTATCGAAAGTGCAATGGGTTGGGGTAAATTACCAGGTTATTTAGCTGATGAAGGTATTGCAAATAATACTCTGCAAATGCTGTCACTTAGTGATGTGCAAAATATAACGCCTCTAAAATATTACATTATTAAGAAAAGGGGAGAAGTGTTGGGACCTGTAGGAGAGGCTGTGTGGGAGCAATTTAAAAACTATCAGATATAACAATTACATATATGTGAAAAACGTATTTAAATTACTTCCCTAAAAAAGCCACTAAAACCTACTTAGCTTGATATCTTACTACCACAAACTTAAGCGGCACATCGGCGTTGTTATAAATGCCGTGTACGTCATTAGGGGCTGCAAATAAAATATCACCAGTATGAGCTGGCTGACTTTTGCCATTGAGTGTCCACGTGCCAGAGCCTTCAAGAATCATTAAGTATTCTTCATCAGGGTGCTGGTGGACAGGGTGTATTTCGTTATTAGGTTTAATAACCGCAACGCCCGTAATAGCACCTTTGGTGAGTGGTGTATCGCCATAAAAGTAGGTATGAAAATCGCGGCCTTAGTAGTGAGTAATGTGCGCGTCTTTGGCAGGTAATGCAAAGATGGCTGCGGCTATGTTAGGCGAAATGTTCCCTAACCAAATTCGCTTCTCTGGCCTTGCAGTTACCGGCTTTGCCCAGTGGATAGCTAACTTTTTAATTACTTGGTCGTTCCCTGTTATGCTCACCGGTATAGGTTTGGCTGGGGCTTATGGTTTTTACGCATTTTGCGCGTTTGTTTCAGTTATATTTGTATTTAAGTTTTTACACGAAACCAAAGGCAAAGAGCTTGAACAAATGAAAGGGTAAATATTCTCCCTTTAATAAGCGCCAAAACTAAAGCAATAGAACTAGAATAATAGAACTAAAGCAATAGTTTTGGCGTTATTTTTGTGATTCGTAAAATAGTACCAACCCTTTTGAAAGTCCAACAGGAAAAGTTGAGTAGTGATCTGTTCCTTTTACTACTTCATCCTCTAGTTTTAATCCTTGGTAATTGCGTGATCGTAAACGGTTAGCAAACTTCATATGACCTGCGACCATATCTTCTTTCATACCATTATCTAAAGTCTCTAATGCGCCAGTTGCCATAAACACATTGGCCTTCAAGGACTTATTCTTCTTGGCATACTTATCTTCTAATTCAAATATCCAATCATTTTTAAACCAAAGCGAAGGGCTAGTTAAGATGTAAGCAGAAAACAGCTCCGGCTTGGTTAACAGTACCCAAGCGCCAAATAAACCTCCCAATGATTGCCCAGACAATATTCGCTGTTTAGCGTTAACTCGGTAATTGTGATCAATGTATTGAAAGACTTCTTTTTCAATAAACTCTAAATACTTGTTTGCTCCACCGGTTGTGTATTGTGTCCAGCTCTTGTTAACTACAGGGGTTAAATCCCTAACTCGACTGAATTGGCCATTTTCTCCATGAGCAAATGAAATACCAACCACAATGACGTTATCCATGTTTCGCATATGAGTTGCACCAGCAGCAACTTTGAAGGTATAAGGACCATCATTTAAGTAAAGTACAGGATACTTAAATGATTTATTTCCTTCCAAGAAGTAACTACGGGGCACTTTGATAAACAAATCATATTTCTTGCCCAGTACTTCAGAGTCAATCGTCACAACCTTGCTGCTAGCAATTTCAAAACTACGATCTTCAGCAACTGCTGCATTGTCGCAGCTTACGTTAAACATAATAATAAAAGTTAAGCATTTTACAAAAAACAGTTTCATCTGATATTTTTCCTTAATTTTGCTTTATAAGTTTAATATTGGAATTTTTAGCCGTATATCTAGCGATTAAAAAAGTAGTTAAATCAGTCTGCAAAAACTTGTTCGAAGTTGATTCTTCCGAGTGAAGGGTTACAAAAATTCAAACGGAAGCTATAAATCACATTTTTAAAATAAATTTTCATAAATTTCCAAAATCAAAGTGTGACATGTGTCACAAAGTTGCTTTGTAACATACCGAATGTTAAAGTGCGACACAAGTCACACTTTTTAAGTTTTTATATGAAGCCAAATTCAACAGAGTTAGAAATACTGAAATTACTTTGGAAAAAGCAGCCACGCACAGCCAAAGAAATCCATGAACACTTGGCATTAAAGTATGGATGGTCATACTCATCTACACGTAAAACCTTGGAAAGAATGGGCAATAAGGGAATTTTAGAAGTAGGTTCCTCAGGCAACAAAAAAACCTTTAAGGCATTAATTGAGAAAATACCGACGCTTGCATCCTACATGCAGGAGTTCGCAACCAATGTCTTAGAGTTAGATGAACCTCTACCTGTCACTATGTTCGCTGATAGCCGTTTAATAAATAAAGCAGAAATCGATGAATTAGAGGAACTATTAAATCAACTCTCAAAGGATGAAAAACAAAAGTAGTGGACTCTTTCATTATTCAATTCATAGTAAATAGTATTTTTCCTTGGCTTATATTTTCTGGCTTTGCTTATGCTTACTCATCTTATATAACCAAGTACGATAATACCTCGCCAAGTATTTGGTGGTCAGCGCTTTTAGCTAGCTTTTTACCCTTTATCCCTTTGTCTCTTGGCACTATTAATATACCTATTGCTGATTTGGATTATATAAACTCAAGCTTAGAAAGTGTACAAATAGTAAAACAAGCCAGTATTACTCATGCAAGTTTGCAGAAAGTAGATTTAATCGCAACAGCGCTAATTGTTGGTTACTTTGGTTTTACCTGCTTAAAATTAATTAAACTATTAGCTGTTTGGCAAAACCTCAAAAGCTTATCAAGAGCATCTGAGTTAATAAATGAGCTGTCGACTAGTAAAGTGAAGGTTGTAATTTCCTCGCTAAACCATAGCCCTTTTGTCATTGGCATAGCGGCGCCCTATATCGTGCTACCTAACTATTTTTCATCGCTAAAAAAGGATCAACAAAACATTTTGATCCAACATGAGCTAACGCATATTACAAACAAAGATCATATTACAATTCTTTTATGGAGGGTCTTAAGCACCCTTTTATGGATAAACCCATTTGTTAAAAAGATGGAATGGCAGTTTATTCGCGCTATGGAACACAAGTGTGACAGGCTGACAATATGTCGCTTTAATTTTAACAAACATGATTATGCCAAGGCACTGTTGCAATCATTAAAAAAAAGCGTTCAATTTGATAACAACAATCCAGTCGCTCAATTTAATTCTGGTGCGCTTTGCGCTGATGATTACAAAGCGAGGCTTACACACATTGCTTATCCAACGAATAAAAGCCGACTTACTTTAACTTTAAAGTTCTTTTTAATGTTACTTGTTATTTTTAGTCTGCATATATTTTTAAAAGATTCCGCAATGACAGGCAATCTAACTTGGCAGCACCCACTAGATAACCATACGATAAGCTCAACATTTCGTAGCATCAGCAAGGTTAGAGATTATAAGGCACATCGTGGTGTTGACTATGTTGGAGAAAGAGGCAGCCCTGTGCTGTCTGCTGCTGATGGGATTATAGTTATTTCAGATAACAAAACCTTGCATTCGAACTATGGAAATACTGTATTAATTCAACATAAGAATGGCTACCAAACGTTATATGCACATCTAGAATCGAGTGACGCCAAAGTAGGTTCTTGGGTTAAAGCTGGGCAGGTTATTGGCGTTATTGGTGATACAGGTAAAGCGACAGGGGTTCATCTTCATTTTGAAGTAATTAAAGACAATCAAAGAGTTGATCCTAGTTTAGTGCTCGGCGCTAAAACTACAAGGTAATGGTTTCTGTTTTAGGTACTTGTAGCTTTATAAAGGTATGATATGTTTAAAGAAAAATGTTTTATTATTTTTACTCTTCTTTTTAGTTCATTTAGCTATGGCAGTGAAATATTTGATAGTCTCCCAGACACAATAAATTCATCTGATAAATATGTTTTTTATTCTCACGGATTCATTGTAGAGGGCATAGATCCTAAACCTGTCCATGAGCGCTGGGGGCAATATAATTTTCCAGCTATTAAAAAGGAACTTGGTGACTCAAGCTATCATTTAATTGCTACTCATCGACCAGCTAAAACCCATCCTTTTAAATATGCTGAACAGCTATCTAAACAAGTAACTAAATTACTAAAAAATGGCGTACTTGCAAGTAACATAACCTTAGTTGGCTTTTCCCGTGGTGGGTTTATCACGGCAATTGCATCGAGTAATTTAAAAAACATGGATATTAACTTTGTAATCTTAGCGGCTTGTACAAGCGGATTAGCTAAAAGAGCAGAAATCGCTATTTATGGTCATTTATTATCAGTATATGAAACATCTGATTCTGTTGGTTCGTGTGACGATGTAGTTGCTAGGAATCTTGGCACTGTTAGTTCTTATAAAGAAGTTTCGATTTCAACGGGTAAAGAACATGGCGCTTTTTTTATCCCCAGAAAAGAATGGATAGTACCCGTTAAAGCCTGGTTAAAACGTAAAAAGCCTCAGTAGTATTGTATAAGATCTAAGATCATACAGCCGATAATTCAATTTGAACAACTTAAAAAGTAATAAGCTAAGGATTAATCAACTTCATGGAAATTAGAAAATTAAACTCTTTAAGAGCTTTAGCTGCCCTTATTGTATTTGTTACCCACTTTTCAGATATAACTCATTGGTTAAATGGCTCTCTAGGGGGTGGTTCTGGAGCCTATGGCGTAATGTTATTTTTCCTTCTTAGTGGGTTTTTAATGTCACTTCTTTATTTAGACACTAAGTTTAGCAGAGCAAACATTGAACGATACTTTTTAGCTAGAGCTGGCCGAATTTTACCCCTATACCTTGTAATTGTATTTAGCTCTTACTTATTAACACAAAATAACTATGATATTTTATACAACATAACTGATCTTAATTCGTTAATAGGGCACCTTTTGTTTATACATGGCGAAAGTGTGCTTTGGTCAATTCCACCAGAAATACAATTTTATATTATATTTGTAGCTTTCTGGTCTTTAGCAGGCGAAAGGAAAGGGTATATATATTTATTAATCGTAGCCTTTATGATGTTTTGGTATTTAGCTGATTTCCCAAGGTTATTTGGTGAAATTGAAAGTATTCCTTACAACTTTTTTAGTACTTTAAGAACGTTTCCGTATTTTTTTATTGGCGTTATATTTGGTTTGCATTACAAATCACTTAAAGTGCCAAGTTATATGAAAAGTAACTGGTTTATATTAGCTTTATGTTTAATACCTCTATTGTATCCTGAGTTTTCACCTATTAACGAGGGCGACAAAAAAAAGATGTGGCTTAGTTATGAAATTTTATTTGTTATGAGCACAGTATTCTTTTGTGTTGTTTTTTTAGTACCAAATAACAATATTGTTTTAGCAAATAAAATTGGTGACTTTTTAGGGAAGGTGTCTTACTCATTCTATTTATTGCATATGCCTATTATCGGAATAGTTAATAAATTAAATTTAAACAACGAACTTAAGTTGTTGTTATCACTGAGCTTAAGTGTGTTTTTTGCGTATGTATCGTATGTTTTCTTCGAAAGGCCTATTGCAAATAAAATTAGAAGTCTTTCGAATAAAAAGCAGCAAAAAATTTAGTTTTTACACATCTAAGGAAAAGAAAGAATGTTTTTAAGCTGGCCTTTGCTGTTGTTTTTTGCTCTATAGCGTTAAGTGCGAAGAAGATTACAGAAGTTAAAATTCGAAATACGCATACCTTGAAATCAAACATGAAAAAAGTGGATTAGAATATGAGCTTCATATACGCTTGCCCAACAATTATTCACAAAGCAATAAAAAGTACCCTCTGGTATTATTGAAAGACACGGGCTACTCCGTTGCAGCGGCGAGTGGCATTGTACATCTAATGGGGGCAGATATTTTAAGGATGTCATTATAGTCGGGATTTCATACTCCAAAGGACTGACCCTTTGATTAGTCGTACAAGTGACTACACACCAACATATGCCTCAAATGAAGGGGGCACTCGCTCCAACCTCAAAAGCATTCTGGTCAAGCCAACCAGTACATAAGTTTCATTTAAGATGAAATTTTACCTCTTATTAACCATATGTACCGAATTAAGCCGGACAAAAAGATATTTGTTGTCTACTCATATGGCGGGTTGCTTGGCGCCAACATTTTGATCACTCATCCTGAATTGTTTGAGTATTACATTTTAGGTAGTCCATCGTTCTGGTATGACAATAAAGCGATGTTTCGGCTGGAAAGTAACTATGCAAAAAGCAATAAGGCCATGAAAGCACAAGTGTTTATATACATTGGTAGTGAGGAGGGCAGCATGGTTGAAGAAATGCTAGCATTTGAGACTCAGTTAAAGTCACGAAATTGTCAAGGGTTAAGTATCCAATCCAAAGTATTAGCAGGGTTGTCTCACCACAGTGCTTTTACAGTGTTATTAACCTATGGTCTTCAAAAAGCTATTTCTAAATAAAGCAAAGGTAACTAACCAGTGGCTAAGATTTTTATGGCCATTAATGGCACCCAGCAGTACTTCAGCGAATAGCGGTCATTGAGGATTAGTTGTCATTAGCTAAATGAAACTTTACTCACCTTTACATGATAAAACAATCTAGCCCAAGCATAATATTTATTAATAGCAATAGCTTATACTTTTTGGTATTAATAAAAACTTATAAAATAAGGATATTTTCGCGCTAAAATAGGGAAGGTGTCCTCCATTTTTGGCCTCCTAAAGGTAAAGTGAAAGAATAAATAGAGGCTAGTAGTGCTTCTAGTAGGTCTTATAGATAGTCGGCATTACGTCAATAAAAATGCTTAAAGTTGATTATAGGACTCGTTTTTTAATTGAATCTGGCTGTTGAAGTTATTCTACTGCCTCGTTATAAGTCGGTATTATATGTACATTGGTGAAGCATCAAAAAAAACAGGATTATCTATTAAGGCAATTCGATTCTATGAAGAAAAAGGATTGATAAGGCAGCCGGAAAGAAAAGGCCGCTATCGAGTATATGATGAAACAGATATAGAGCTTCTCATATTAATTAAAGAGGCAAAGGATTTAGGAATAACGCTGTCTAAACTTAGAGGCGTTATCGTTTACAATGATAACAAAGTTGACTGGAAAAAAATTAAACAATTTTTAAGCGAGATAAGAAAAGAATTAATTAGCAAAATTGAGGATATAAATAAGCAAGTCAATAATATTGATAAATGCTATAACCAGATAAATCCCTAAATAAACATTTGACTCTCCCCTAATGGGGAGACGGTAAACTCCATCTCACATAATTAATTATTGGATAATGAGATGAGTAAGCGGGTATTAGTTCTGGTGGGAAATCCTAAGAAAGATAGTTTTGTAAGTTCTTTAGCTGAGGCTTACTTAGATTCAGCTAAAAATAAACACGAGGTCCAGCTGATAAAAATATCAGATATGGAGTTCAACATCGATCTTTCCAGCGGATATGATGAAAAAGCCTCTTTAGAAGATACGTTAAAGTCATTTCAGGCCTATATTGAGTGGTGCGATCATTTAGTTATTTTTACACCCATTTGGTGGGGGGCAGTACCTGCAAAATTAAAAGGACTTATTGATCGAACATTTCTGCCTGGTTTTGCATTTGAATACGAGAAAGGTAAATCTATTCCCAAAAAATTACTTAAAGGGAAAACAGCCCGAATTGTGATGACGATGGATACCCCACCATGGTATTACTTTTGGATTCAAGGTGCTCCAGCTATCAAACAATTAAAGACAACAACACTCAAATTCGTTGGTTTTGGTTCTGTGAAAAGTAAAATGATTGGCCCTATTATAAGCTCTACTAAAGAGTCTAGAATTAAATGGATTTATGATATGTCAAAACTAGGGGCTACTGCTAACTAAACTCACATCATATATGAGCCTTAACTCTGTCAATAGGTATTAATGTTATTTTTGACCATTTTTACCGCAATAAAAGATAAATAATTAACCTAAAAATTAAATTTAATGGTGCAATCTTGTTGCTTAATTAAAGTGACTGTCTTGTTTATTTTAATAGTAATACTTTAGGTAATTTGTTAAAACTATATAAAGTAGATAAATGAGCGTTAAGTCAGCAAAGAGCGCACTATTAAATTGTTATCTGTAAGAGGAATGCATTCGTTTTATGTCAGACTTAAATAAAATACAAACATTATCTGAATTCATTACGAGAATTGAAGCACTTAAGTACGAACATGAGGCCTCTGGTAATTACTCTGAATTACTTTTTCGTGGACAAAGGGAAGATAAAAAATTACTTCCCAAATTAGCAAGACTCAACCTAAGTGGTAGTATTAAAAAAATTGAAAAACTCATGTTAGATGAGTTTAAAAGAGCTTCTCTACCTTTAGCTGAGTTTGAGCCCAAAGATAATTGGGATTGGTTAGCACTTGCCCAACATCACGGGTTACCAACCAGATTATTAGATTGGACATATAGCGCATTAGTTGCTCTTTGGTTTGCAGTTCAAAATCCACCTAAAGATGGTGCAGACGGAATAGTTTGGATTTTAAAAACGGACATGTCAGATTTTAGAGATACTGAAAAATTTGATGACCCATTAGAAAATAAAGTCACTAAGATTTTCCGTTCCAGAGTGGTTTCTAAAAGAATATCAGCTCAAGCTGGTGTGTTTACTGCGCATAGAATTGATTCCAGCGGAAAAGTGGTTCAATTTGAAAGTAATGCCACATTTAGAGAGAAACTAACTAAATTAATAATTCCAGCTGAAAATTTTTCATCTATAAGAGCATCATTAAAAATGATGGGAGTGAATCATTCAACTGTTTTCCCTGATATCGATGGTTTGTGTCTACACTTAGAAAGAAGATTCTCTAAACTTGAAGATGAAATATAAATACAGAAAATATGCATATCAAAAAGAACATAGACATGTTTTCTTTCATGATTCGAATAAATATTAACCAAAGTATATGTTTTTGAGTTACCAGAGGTAAAGGAAATAACGAAGTTAATTTGCATATAACAAACGCATTAACTCACTCGCTGGCGCTTGGACAAAAGCAGGTAGGCTCCAGTTACTTCGCTTGCTATTGTGGCCTACGAATTTTTGCCTGTTATTCGGACATTACCAATGTCTGCTCATGGCACTAAGCCGAACTTCGGCAAAGAGCGAACAGCAGCCATCCAGATAATTGTAATTAATTTTGTAATAATAAGAAACTTCCCCCTTTTCCACATGTTTAAATAAGCTACAGTAAGCATAATATTTAAAGCTGGCAATAACTTACACTATTTGCTACTAATAGTAACTCATAGAGTAAGGACAGCTTCGCGTAAAAATAGGGAATTGTCCTCTATAAAGCTGCTAAATTCACGGGGATATATGAGTTCAATAATTTTAGAATTGCAAGCAGATGCAATGAATGACAATGTTTCAATTCAATCCTTACTTCGAAAGGCATTTACTATTGCTATAAAACTGTCAATTGAAGACTCAAGGCAATGGATTGAAGCAGAGATGAATGGGTATAATCCTGGTAATGAAGTTCCAATGTATCGTCGTATAAAAGGTGCATTACAGGCTATAAATCCAGTTCGAGGTCCAATCCCTGTTCAAATTGATGACAACGAAATGGAGGATACTTTATCTGTGTTCCATTTTCGTCAATCAATAGCTGAAATAGAAGGCATTATTAGTAAACATGGCAAAGGGTTTTTAATTCCCTTTACTGGCGCTCAATTGTCATCATTACAAGATCTTTTTCGGGCTGAATACCCATTTCATCTTAGCTTTTCAGCAACGTCATTGGTTCCTGTTGTTGATAATGTTCGTAACACTATTTTGCAATGGGCCTTGAAACTAGAGCAAGAAGGAGTCACTGGAGAAGGGCTTAGTTTTAGTAATGAAGAAGTTAAAAAGGCACATATGAGTACAAATATTAATATAAAGAACTTTCAAGGTGTTTTAGGTGATGTTACTGATAGTGAGCTTACCCAGAATTTAGAAATGACCATTAGTGAATCAAATAATTTTGAAGAGCTAGCCAAGTATTTATCTAAACATAATGTTCCAGAAAATGATATCGCAGAATTAAAGGATGCAATAGACAGTGATGGCTCTATTAGTTCTACAGCTCAAATTGGTTCTAACGTAAGTTCCTGGATTGGTAACATGTGTTCTAAAGCTGCGAATGGAAGTTGGGCTATATCTCTAGCTACCGCTGCCAATGTCTTAGGTACAGGTATTAGCAAGTTTTATGGCTTGTCGTAATTGTAAACTTAACAAGGCTTTAGAGTCGGGTTCGTAACAGTTGACTCGGTTTCGCTTTACATTTTAGCCAACTGTTACTCACCGCATAAGGCGGCGTTGATACTGTAGAATTACTCTTTATTAAGAAAACAGCCTGTTTTATAGAAATCAATGGGCTCAAATCTTGACTTCACACATTAAGAATCTTCAATGTCTGCTCATGGCACTCTCCAGCCACTCGACAACATAAAATGTTGATAATAATTGGCAAGGTATTTTACTGTGTCGGATGGCGCTTCGCTTATCCGACCTACACTGGCACATAGCCGAAGTTGACGTTAAAGCCAAACGTTCAGCTAGCCCAATACAAAGCTCATTAAATCTGTTCTACAAAGTAAATCACTAAGGTAAAACTTCAGTAATTACCGAGTACTCCCTTTATTTCATTTTGATATACCCAAGTTAGTAGTACTTATTTCTGATATACTCAGTCAGCACTTTTACTCAAAAGGTAATAGTCTTCAGCTTGCAACTTAATGCAAGTTAACTCACTGCTCTTCATTATTTATTGCCAAAATTACACCTTTGTAAAATAGAGTTGGTTCATCCGAGCCAAAAACGTACATAAAAACACCGCCTAAGTTTATTGGCGAAGTATGATGATTCGTTGGTGAACTCAAGCGTACTTACTTTATAAACAGGACTTAGCATGAGTGAATTAACTATCGGCGTTATCGGAACATCCCGCAAGACAGATGAAAGACGGTATCCTATTCACCCAGAGCACTTATTACGAATTCCAGAAAACCTTAGAAAACAAATGGTGTTTGAACAAGGCTATGGCACCGCTTTTAATGTTAGCGATGAATATATTGCAACGTTAACGGGTGGCATTGCATCGCGCAGCGAAATACTTACCCATATTGGCACGGCCATTATTGCAAAGCCTGTACTTGCTGATTTAGAAGAAATGCGCGAAGGAGGCACTATTTGGGGTTATGCCCACTGCGTTCAACAGCATGAAATAACACAAGCGGCAATTGAGCGTAAACTTACCTTAATTGCTTTTGAAGATATGTATGTGTGGTCACCAAACGGGAATGTAGGGCGCCATACTTTTTATAAAAACAATGAAATGGCAGGGTATTGCGCTGTAATACATGCTTTGCAACTTAAGGGTATTGATGGTCATTATGGCGATCAACGTAAAACGATTATATTTAGTTTTGGTGCAGTGAGTAGAGGCGCTATTTACGCCCTTAAAGCGCATGGCTTTAGAGATATTACAATTTGTATTCAGCGCCCTGATCACGAAGTGCGTGAAGAAATATTAGATTGTCACTACGTTAAGGTACGAGAAGGTCTTGAAGGAGAGTCTCGCATGATGGTTGTTGAGCATGATGGGACTAATCGACCACTTGGCGATCTTATTAGCGAAGCCGATATTATCGTGAACGGGACTTATCAAGAAACAGCTCATCCGGTTAACTTTGTCATTGAATCAGAAGCCGAGTGCTTAAAACCAAACAGCTTAATTATTGATGTTAGCTGTGATGAGGGGATGGGGTTCTTTTTTGCAAAGCCGACAACGTTTAAAAACCCTTTATTTCGATATAACAACACGGATTATTATGGCGTTGATCATACACCGAGTTATTTATGGGAAAGCGCGACGCGTTCAATCTCTGCGGCGCTCATTGTATATTTACAAACGATACTCAAAGGTGCTTTGCAGTGGCAAAAAGATGAAACCATTCGCCGTGCAATAAACATTGAGCAAGGAATAATTAAAAATACGGCAATTTTGGCATTCCAAAACCGCGAAAATATTTACCCTTATAACGTAATAACACAATGATTATACCAATCCGCAATAATACTTAATCATTTTACGGGGCTAAACGTGTCGCTACCTGTGTTAAAAAACTCTCATTTACGACTGCATGGATGCAGAAGGTAGAGCAATGCAGGAGCAATTGCCGAGAACAACTAAATAGCGAATTTTTTGCCTAGCTATCAACACGTTTTTCCATCCTCAAAATAGATCATTTAATTAAGCGAACTGGTATTAAATTTATCTCTAATCTAATTTTACATAAGGGTTTATTGAACTTTAGAGGTTAAATTTGCAGTAGTCTGTTTGGTATTTAGGCAAGGCAGAGCCTATGCAGTGTGGTTATTCCCCATAAATGGGCAATAACGTAGCATTAATGCCAAACAGGCGCTGCCTAAAGGGTTCTTTCTAGGAGCTACTTATTCTTACATGGATGTAAGCCATTAGAATAACGCAGGAGCTATCGAGCCCACTCGGTTACAAATCTCGCGTCGCGATTAAATAGCGCCTAGTTTGAACAAATTTTAATCCGCAAAGATCAACAGACCATAGATTAATTAGGGGTGTGCACTTCGTTTTAATGCAAGTAATTTTAAGGCGAAGTGTTTGTTAGTCGATATTAAACTCTTAAATTCAGAATGTTATTTTAAGTAGTTGATGTGTACTAGCTCAGACTTGAT